>NZ_JBHMDZ010000048.1:0-245550 GCF_042430175.1 Paracoccus cavernae
CCAATCACCCCCAATAAGCCCCATAAGTCCGCCCAAAACAAAGAGAATCGCACCAGAATCATGCCAAAACGATTCTCAAAGCAAAGAATCAGGACGGCCTTATGGAGGGAGTGCTCAGCCGCGATCCCATTTGTCGCAGAAGGCCGCGATGTCTTCGCTGCGGAAATCGGGCAGACGGGCCATAATCGTCTCGAGCGGCCAGTCCCACCAGGAGATCCGCTCCAGCCGCGCGGCGATATCGGGTCCGAACCTTTCCTTGAGCACGCGTGCGGGAATGCCGCCGACAATCGTATAAGGAGCAACATCGCGCGTAACGACCGCGCCAGCGGCTAGAATGGCGCCATTGCCGATCCGCAGGCCGGGAAGAACCGTCACCCCGTGACCGATCCAGACATCATGGCCGATCTCGACCCGCGCCTGGCGACGCGCGGCAAAGAAGGCATGATCGCGGCACTGCTCGGTGTCGTAATATTCGGGACAATAGGTAAAGCGATGCTGGCTCGCGCGCAGATGGGGATGGTTCGGTGCGCCGATGCGCACATGGGCGGCAATCGCGCAGAACCGGCCGATGGTCGCATCAGCCACCATGCAGTCATTGCCGAGATAGCTGAAATCGCCGATCCGGCTATATTCGATGCTGGTCCGCTCGAGGATCTCGCAAGATTGCCCGATCACGCTTTCGCGCAGCCGCGCGCTCTCGCTGATCACGGTTTGCGCCAACTTGGCCTTGCCCGCCGCATCCCGTTCGTGATCCGCCCGCATGGCGGCCGCATTCTTGCTCATGGTTCCTGCTCTCTTCTTTGGTCCGCCCTGCTTTAGGACAAGACCATGTCGGAACCATGACGCAGCGCGCCACCACAATGGGCGCCCAAAAAAAGCGCGCGCCCGTGGATTTCCACGGGGCGCGCGCACGTCTTAAAGCAGCAAGCGGTCCGGTCAGCAGACCAGCGGCTTGTGGTTTTGCAGATGGCGCGAGGCCAGCTTGCGCCCCTGACGGCCGGTCGTGAGCAAACGCGCACCCTCGCGGGTCATATTCTCGTCGCGCAGTTCGGGGAAGATCGTGAAGATCTCGTTTACCGCTTCGGCAGAAAGCGCCTTGAGCGCTTGTGCGCCGGTATAAAGAGACTCCGTCTCCGCACCGTTCGAGATCACCACCTCATGGCGGTCAAAGAGCATGTGGAAATAATCGACCGCAGGAACATCCGTCGCGACATCGATACCCGGCAGCATCAGCAGCTGCTTGGCGGCGATCAGGACTTCGCGCGTGCCGAAAACCCGCTGCGCAATGGCCGAGCGCACCAGAATGCGGTGCTGCGGCGAAACCAGAAGGTCGCTCGAGGGAGAGTTCTCGCCCAAGGCACCCGCCGAAATGCGGATCGGGCGCAGCTTCTCGTTGCGGATCAGATCGCTTTCCGAGAGCGCGCTGGAGCCGATCCAGCGGATCGCCTGCAGGCCGTTGTCGCTGGTCATGACCAGATCACCTGCCGCCAAAGTCTCGATCGCGCGCGGCCCCGACGCCGTCTCGATCAGCGTGCCGCCCGCAAAGCAGGTGACGATCTCGACGTAGGGCGTGCCGACCGGCGCATAGGGATTGGGCGGATTGTAGATGCTGTCGTGAGCCGCAGTGATCGTCATCTGCACACCCGAGGGCGGGATTTTTCCCGCGAAGGTAAAGCCGACGATCTGGCCGCCGACCTTGACGGCCAACATTTCGAAAGTTTCGGGACCGTTCTCGCCCATATAGCTGAGGGTGAACTGGTATTCGGCCTCGACCTCCGCGCCGACCATCCCGATTTCCGAGCCTGCGCCGATCGTCTGGCCGACGCCGTCACGGCCCCACTCCTCGCTGTTCGATGCAATGTCGTCATCGCTGAAAATGCCGTCGTCGTCATCGACGACCAGCGATTTCAGCGCCGCATCCGCATTGATGGTGAAGGTCGAGTTAACCAGATTGTCGCCACTGGTCGACTGGAACGCCCAGGATTTGTCGGAAGCAACATCGTTGAGGGAAATATAGGCAAGCGTATGAGAAACAACCGGCATTTTAGCCAACTCCAATAGAATACCGAGCGGCGGAGAGACCCCACCACGAACAGGCATCCGTGCATTTATGAAGAGCGTCGCCATCAGGACCGGCAAATCCGGTTGTGCTTGAGCGATGGCAGGCACCCGTCCGGCTCAACCCCGAACCGGACAAATGCAGCGCTATTTCAACCAAAAAGCGAAGTCAATTTTACAAGATCACGGCACAGTGCGACATTTTGTCAATCTGCATAAAATCCGGAAAAATTCCCGAAATAACGAGCTTTATTGATATAAATCAAATCAATGAAGTGCCATTAACGATCATTATTCCGGATTTTCCCAGATTGTTTTGCCCTTTTTGTCTCGATAATTTTACAAATCATACAGTAGACATGCCGCAGCGTCATCCTCGGGTGGATCAGAGGGGCGATCCGACTAGCGCCCAGTATTGCAACAACAAATCGCGTCCCCTTGCAGGCCCCGACTACGATCGCGCGAAAGTGAGCGTTTCGTGAGCTCCCGTTTGCACGCAGGTCGGAACTTTTCCGCAGAGCGACTTTTGCGGCCCTCGCTGCGGCTATGAAAAATCCCCCGACACTTGCGCGTCGGGGGACAGGATGCTTGATCGTGAGCCTCACCAGATGAAGTCGTCGCGGTCCATCTGGTTGAGACGGTAATCCTCGACCACCAACTGATTGGTCCCGATGGTGATCACCACATCATCACCCACCTGCCGCGCCGCAGAGCGGATATTGGCGAAGCTGTTGATCGCGGCAAAGCTCGACAGATCGATTTGATCCTCGTCGTTCTCGAAATCGGTAATGCGGTCGCGTCCCGCGTTGAAGACAAAGCGGTCCGCCCCCTCGCCACCGGTCAGCGTATCATTGCCGGCACCGCCTGCGAGAAAGTCGTCCCCCTCGCCGCCGATCAGACGGTCATGGCCGTCCTCGCCGAACATGCGGTCATTGCCCTCGCCACCGTTGAGCACGTCATTGCCCGCACCGGAATAAGCGGTGTCGTTGCCTTCGCCGAGCGAGATATTGTCGCGCCCGTTGCCGCTGCGCACGAAATCGTTGCCCGAGCCTGCGGTGACATTGTTGTTGCCGTTGCCGGCAGTGATCGTGTCGTTGCCTTCACCGCCGAAGATCTTGTCGTTGCCGCCGCTTGCAGTGATGCGGTCATTGCCCGATCCGCCGCCAATCGTATTGTGGCCGCCGGTCACCGTAATGGTGTCATTGCCCTCGCCGCCGTCGATATAATCGTCACCACCGAGGCCGTTGATCGTGTCGTCGCCACTGCGGCCGAACAGGCGGTCGTTCTGGTTCGAGCCCGTGATGCGGTTGGAGTCGTCGTTTCCGTATCTGATAACCATAGCTACATGTCCTTTTTCAAACACAACCGGCATATGTCTGCGGCATGACGGTTCTGCGACAGTACGCTGCAGCAGTTTGTCGCAGCGCCCGCGGCAGGATCCGGGCATACCTCTCCCGTCCTCCGGTGCCGGTTTCCGAAGGGGGAATGCGTCGAATTTTCGGGTAATCGGGGCGGAGCGCCCTTAGCGCAGGGCCAACTTGCGGCCGACCTGCATCATACGCATCGCATCCTCGGCGGCGCGACGCAGCAGTTTGTCGCCCTTGGCAATCGCCTCGTCGAGCGAGCAGGGACGTTTCACGATCGAAGCGAAAGCGGCAATGCCGTGATCAAGCGTCTGGCGCGCGCCTTTGCCGATCGTTCCCGCCAAAGCGATGGTCGGAATGCCCAAAGCCTTGGCGCGACGGGCAACCTCGCAGGGCACCTTGCCATAGGGGCTTTGTCCGTCCAGCGAGCCTTCTGCCGTGATCACCAGATCCGCCCGTTCGAGCAGCCGGTCGAAGTCGAGATATTGCAGCATGATCTCGAAACGCGGATGCAGGGTGGCACCGGCAAAGGCGACCAGCCCCGCGCCGAGCCCGCCGGAGGCCCCTGCCCCCTGCATCGCGCCAAGCTCGATCCCGAGCGAGGCCCTGATCACGGCGGCATAAGTCTCGAGACCGCGCTCGAGCACCACGACCTGCGCGGGGGTCGCGCCCTTTTGCGGACCAAAGACACGCGCCACGCCTTTCTGGCCAAGCAACATGTTGTGCCAGTTGACGGCGGCATCGATGCGGACCGAGGCCAGACGCGGATCAAGGCCGGAGACGTCAATCTGGGCAAGATCCTCCAACGCACCGCCGCCTTCGGGCAGCTCGCGTCCCTGCGCATCAAGAAGCCGCGCCCCGAGCGCGCGCGCCATCCCTGCGCCGCCGTCGTTGATCCCGCTGTCGCCGCAGCCGATCAGGATGCGTTCGACCCCGTGATCCAAAGCCGCCAGGATCAGCTCGCCCACGCCGCGGCTGGTCGTCAAAAGCGGGTTGCGGCGGTCGCGCGGTACCAGCGACAAACCGGCAGCCGCCGCCATTTCGATCACCGCCGTTTTCGGCCCGGCTCCGCCAAGCAGGCCCCAGAAGCCCGCAACCGGTGCGCCGACGGGTCCGGTGACACGCGCCTTGATGATGCGCCCGCCGGTCGCGTCGACCAGTGCTTCGGTCGTGCCTTCGCCGCCATCGACCATCGGTGCCGAGAGGATCTCGGCATCGGGCATCGCCTTGCGCACGCCGGACGAAATCGCCTTGGTCACCGCTTTGACGGAGAGGGATTCCTTGAACCCTGACGGGGCAATCAGAACAGTCAGCGACATTTGCTTTCCTTTCGATGTTTCCTGAAGCGATTACGGCGGGGCGGTGGGTTTATTCCCGCAGACCGAAACTTTTTTGAAAGTTCGCCAAAATCAGCGGGAATCCCGTGCCTCGTAGATCACGAGGCTGCCCGACCCGCCCTCGAGCGGTGTGGACATCCCCCGCATGCCGCGCAATTGCGCGGGCCAGAGCGCCAAGGCGAAGATGACCAGCAAAAGCGTCACCACCGGCATCAGCGGCATGGCAAGCCGAAACAGATCCTTCTGCGTGAAGGTCGCGATATCGGCATTGGCAAAGATCGCGACCGGCTTGGCCGAGGCCATCATCGTCTGACAAAAGCCGGTCCCCATGACCGCAATCAACACCATCAGCGCCGCGTCATGGCCCAAGCCCGCCAAGGGCAGCGCGACAGCAGGGATCAGCACCGCCGCACGGGCCGAACGCGAGGTGATGAAGAGATGCGCCGCAACCGCCACAAGCGACATCAGCACCGCCACCACCGGAAGACTACCGGCAAGCGACGCCGGCAAAACTCCGAGTGCCGCGCCCGCCAGCCATTGATCCGCTCCGCTCCGCGTCATGGCCTCGGCCAGAAGAACGGTCGCGGCCATATAGAGCAGAAGCTCGACATCAACGGCACGGAAGACCTCCTTTGTCTTGCGCGGCGTGAAGGGCTTCATGAGCAGGACCAACGCCCCGATCAGCGCGGTCAACGACATGCCGATCCCGTGCCATTCGGTCGTCAGCCACAACAGGATCAAAAGGCCCAAAACCACCGCGATGCGGCGCTGGCGCGCGGATAATTCGGGGCTCTGCGCCGGAGCGGCGGGTACGGCGACCGGCAAGGCCCGCAGCGCAGGGGGCACGAAAAGCCACAGGATCAACAGCACGCCTGCGAGGCTCGAAAGCAGCGCGAAAGGCAGGCCGAGCAGCGCCCAGTCCAGATAGCCGAGGCCAAGGCCGGTCGTGGCGCGGATGCTCTCGACCGCCAGAAGATGCGCGCCCGCACCGATGAGCGACCCGCCCGCCGACAGAAGGATCACCGTCGGAAAGATCAATGCGAGCGGTTTGACCAGACGCGGATCAGGCAAGGCCCCCGCCAGCGCCAGAAAGACCGGCATCAACAGCGCTGCCCGCCCCGAGGTCGAGGGCAGAACGAACGCCGTCGCGGCAATCGCCACGGTCAGCGCCAAAGCGAAAAGATCAAAGCGCATCGGACGGCGCAGGACGCGCGCCAGAAGACGCTCGGTCAGCTGCGCCTCTTTCAGAACTGCGCCAATGACGAAGGCCGAAAGCAAGAGCCAGATCAGCTCGCTGCCGAGGGCAGAGAAGAGCACCTCCTCGCTGAGAACACCGGCAAAAACAAGGCCGAGGACCGCGACCAGCGCCACGACCGATTCCGGCAGACGCGTCCCGATCCAGCCGAGCATGGCCAGCGCCACGGCAATCAACGCGGCGCGCGCCTCGAAGGGTAATGCGCCGGGCAGCGTCAGGCCGAAAACGATAACCCCGCCCCCTGCCCCGATCAGGGCAAGCCGGCGCGGTGCGGGAAAAGCGGGGATGGATAGGCGCAATGTGGTCATGACAATCTCCGTCGGGCATTGTCGTGACTACGCGGCCGCGCAGGAATTATTCCCGCACCCTCCGGCGCAAAGGACAAAGGCCCGCACCGCAGGTTGCGGTGACGGGCCTTTGATCATGCGTCGGGATTGCAGCGCGGGTTAGCGCGCCAATGCCGCCGCCTCGGCTTCGGGGGTCAAGGGCTCGCCAAGCGGGGCCAAAGCCGCATCGAGCGCCTCGAGACCTTCGGAAACCGCCGTATAGCCCCCGAGCTCGGGCCGCTCGACCGCCACTGCGAAACGCTGCCGCCATTGCTCGCCTTCGCGGCAGGCAATGGTGATCTCCGCGACATCGCCGTCGGTAATTTCATATTCGCGGCAAAATGCGTCCTGCTGATACGAAGCGATCATCGTCAGCTCGCGACCATCGCCCAGAACTCTGGTTTCACCCGAAGGAAGCCCCTCGATCGCGGCGATCTGCTCGGTGGCCAGCCCACCGCCATCGGGGCCAAATCCGAACCAGCCAAGCGCGATCACCGCGCAAGCGGCGACGGCGGCAGCCGCAATCCACGGCTTGCGATTGGTATTGGCGGCCAGCGGAACCACGATTGCCCCCCCTGCCCCGAAACCCGTTGCGGCAGGCGGCACCCCGCGTGCGGCCGGCCGATCGACCGCGCTTTCGTCCTGCCGCCCCGAGGCCGCGCGGATCATCGCGATCAGCGCCGCGTCGCCGGCCGCCGGTGACGAGAGATCATCCCCCGCCATGCCGCCGAGCAGCCGCCGCGTTTCGCTGAAGGGCCGCAGCCGCGCCTGCAGTCCGGGGTCGGCGGCAAGCGCCGCTTCTACTGCGGCCGCCTCGGCCTGATCCAGTTCGCCATCCGCATAGGCCATGAGGGTTTCGTCACTGATCGACATCTCTGATCCTCGTCATCGCAAAGGGGGCGTATCCCGACTACGTCCGACGCCTCATTCTATTCCCAATTTTTCCGACAAAGCGCGCCGCGCCCGCGCAAGGCGGCTCATTACCGTCCCTTTCGGGATGTCGAGCACCTCGGCGGCTTCGGCATAGCTCAGCTCTTCGACGCAAACGAGATGGAGGATCTCGCGCTGTTCCTCGGGCAGTTCCGCCATCGCGGCCTCGACCGAACGCAACATCAGCCGTGCCTCGATCGCCTTGGAGGGATCGGTCGGCAGAGCCTCGGGCATCTCGAAAACATCGACCTCGGTCCCTGCGGTTTTGCGCCGCCGCGTCAGGTCGATGAAGGCATTGCGCATGATGCGGAAAAGCCAGGGCTCGAGCTTTTGCGAAGGATCATAGCCCGCCGCTCCGGCAATCGCGCGCTCGACCGTGATCTGAACCAAATCGTCTGCGATGTCATGTCGCCGTGACAGCGCGAGGCCAAACCTGCGAAGGTTCGGCAGAAGGCGAACCAATGCCTCGCCGAAGGCCGAATCCATCACCAAACTCCAGAACTGAAAAAATTTGATCTATGCGGGATTATTACAAAGCAGCGCGCGTAGATGTCCAGCAAGCTTATGACCGGAGGCATTCATGATCCGCATTCTGCTTATTGCCGCAGTGGCCCTGTCCGGCTGGTTGATGGTGCCCGACCCCGCGCGCAATTTCGGCTTCGTCGTCGCCACAGCTTGGGCCGACGACGATGATGATGACGACGACGACGCGCCCGTCAGGCGCCGCCCCGCGCCGGTCCGTGCGGCCCCCCTGCCTGCTTTCGCCCCCAATGAAGTGCTGGCGCACGGGTTGATCGAAAGCGATATCGCGCGGCTCGAAAGCGAAGGGTTCGCGCTGCTGCAGACCCGTGTTCTGGTCGATGGCGCCATGAGCCACCGCCTGCGCAAACCCGCGCGCCTCTCGATGCTGCAGGCACGGGCCCATCTGCGGCAAGAGCTTGGAAAACCCGCCGATTTCAATCACTACTACCGCCCCAACAAGGACGCGGCCAACCCGCCTGCCTGCAAAGGCAGCGCCTGCCCTGCTCGCGAAATGCTGGACTGGCCGCAAGCGACCTCCGGCTGCGGAACGCCGCCGCTTATCGGCATGGTCGACACCGGCCTGAACCCCGATCACGCGGTTTTCGCCGATGCCGCGATCGAGCTGCACCGCATCGGACCAAAGGCCAATGCCTCGGGCCTGATCCACGGCACGGCG
Source organism: Paracoccus cavernae (assembly GCF_042430175.1). Classification (NCBI taxonomy): domain Bacteria; kingdom Pseudomonadati; phylum Pseudomonadota; class Alphaproteobacteria; order Rhodobacterales; family Paracoccaceae; genus Paracoccus; species Paracoccus cavernae. The sequence continues at coordinate 8,469 of NZ_JBHMDZ010000048.1, forward strand.
GTCGCCTCGCTACTGGTCGGAGATCCGACAAGCCGCACACCGGGCCTTGTTCCGGGAGCGAGGCTGATCGCTGTCGATGCCTTCCACAAGGCGAAATCCGACGAGCGCATGGACGCCTTCTCGCTGATCGAAGCGCTCGACCTCTTGGCGCAAAAGGGCGTGCGGATCATTAATCTGTCCTTCGCGGGGCCGGAAAATGCCGCCCTTGCCGAGCAGCTGCGCGCCCTTGACCATCAAGGCATCGTCCTCGTGGCGGCAGCGGGAAACTCCGGCCCTGCCGCCAAACCCGCCTACCCTGCCGCTTACGATTTTGTTGTCGCCGTAACCGCTGTCGACCGTCGCAGCCAGATCTACCGCCGCGCCAATCGCGGCGAACATATCGACCTCGCGGCGCCGGGGGTCGAGGTTTGGACCGCGACATCCGTTAGCGGTGCCCGCACCCAGACGGGCACTTCGTTCGCCGCTCCCTTCGTCACCGCCGCGGCGGCTCTTCTGCTGCAAAAGAACCCGCAGATGACCCCGTCCGAGGTGCGGCGGGCGCTCGAAAACGGCGCCACCGATCTCGGCCGTCAGGGGCCGGATGCAGTATTCGGACATGGGCTGATCGCGCCGCCAAACCCCTGCAGCTGAACGCGCGCCGGGGCACTAGGTGCCGGCCTCAGCGTCGCTTGTTGCGGTCGACCACGACACGATTGCCGCGCGGGCCGGTCATCACCGGCGTATTGTCGCGGTTCTCGTCTGCGAGCTTGCGCCAACGCTCGAGCCGCTCGGGATCAAGCTTGCCCGCTTCGACCGCAGCGCGCACGGCACAGCCCGGCTCGTGGGCATGGGTACAGTCACGGAAACGGCACTGCGGGGCCAGCTCGGTAATCTCCTCGAAGAGAACTCCGATCCCGCCCGCCACGTCGCTGACATGCAGCGTCCGCATGCCCGGCGTGTCGATCACCCAGCCGCCCGTCGCCAGACCGTGAAGCGAACGCGAGGTCGTCGTATGCCGCCCTTTGGCGTCATCTTCGCGAATTCCGCCGGTCAACTGCTCCTCGTCGGACGCCTTTTCGGCGAGCGTGTTCAAAAGCGTTGACTTTCCCACTCCGGAGGAGCCGACCAGCGCCACCGTCTGCCCTGCCCCGCACCAAGGCGCAAGCAGAAGCCGCGCTTCTGCCGTCAGGCCGTTGAGGCTGACAACGGGCAGATCCCGCTGCAAGCCTTGGGCCGCTTGCAGATAGTCCTGCGGGCTGTCCGCCTTATCGGCCTTGGTGAGCACGATCACCGGATCGGTGCCGGCCTCGTTTGCAAGCGCGAGATAGCGCTCCAATCGCGCCGCGTTGAAATCGGCATTGCAGGAGGTCACGATGAAAAGCGTGTCCACATTGGCCGCGATCAACTGCTGGAACCGAGCGCCCTCGGTTCTCCGCTGAAGCAAGGTTTTCCGTTCAAGCCGGCGACGCAACATGCGGGTATCAGCATCGACGAGCACCCAGTCTCCCACGGCGAAATCCATGGTTTTGACATGGAGCGGCAGCTCGAGCCGGACGCTGCCCGATAGACCAACCGCATTCATCCGCGATCGATGAACCGCCGCAATCCGCATCGGGACCAGCGCAGCCTCGTCGGCCGCGCGCTGCTCTTCGAAGAATTCCGTCCAGCCAAAGGTCTCAAGCGACATGAAGGTTTTGTCCGATTGTAATGTCATGTCGATCTGCATGAAGCGAGCAGATGCCGGATGCAAGCTTTTCCGTTGGACGGGGCTTTCCCGGGGCCTACCGCCCGCGTGACGTGAGCGCACGGGAATTGAACAAATTGAGAACAATGTTGTCTGTGAAAAGAAAACCGCGCGACAGCCTATTCAGCAACCGCGCGGTTTTCGAGTTTTAGAAAAGTCTCGATTTCAGAAAAACCTTCCCCGCGGGGAATGCGTCATTCGATCTCTTCCAGGAACACCTTGACCGCGGCCTCGAGTTTCCTGCGGTTGATCGCGGAAAAGTCACGGGCGAGTCGAATTTCCAGCCGACCGTTAGCGGCCGTGCATTTTGCCGCGCCCTGAGGTCGCTCGATCTGGAAAGTCGTCTTGGCCTTCCCGTTCGACTGCAACTCTCCTTCATCGCCAGTCTTGACTTTGGCCCGTGCCGCGCCGGTAGGCTCGGCGAAGCCGCGTAGAACCTGCAACTCGTCCGCAGCCGTCCGCCCGTGCCACCCCCTCAATTCGGCACGGATCGCATCCGACAACCCGTCGACCTCCTGAAGTCGCGCGACGAGAGCCAGACCCAAAGCACGCGGAATTTCGGCTATATGATGCAGATCATCACCCAGTTCGTCGACCAGCTTGATGAACGAGCGGATGTAGCTTCTCTTCTGATAACCAGCTGATTTAAAAAGAAAAGATACTGACTTCTCCGGATCGCTTTCGTCAGTGTTCGGATCGCGGGCATAGTTCAACGCGAGCTGGGCCATCTCGCCGAACGAGATGTCCTTGCGGACCATATTCTCGTCAACCATCCTTCGGTAGAGCGCCTCGAGGACATCACCCCGCGCCGCAATCCCTGCAGGAATGCTCGCCCATTGCTCGTGATCGCCGGTCTCGTCGAGCAGAATGCGATAGGCAGAAAGCCTGCGCCAGCCTTGAATGAGCTCGTAATTTCCGTCATCCCGCGGCTCGACCTGAATCGGGTTTGAAAGCCCGATATCTCGAATAGAGACCACCAACTCGGTCAGTTCCGGATCATCGCCCGGGGCGCGGTCGCGGATCAGTTTGTCCGTGACGATCCGGTCAAGAGGAATCAGATCGGTGATCAACCCGGCTTTTTTCAGGCGAACATGCTCCTTGGCCAGAGCATCGTTTTCCGCCCGAATTTCCGCCTCGATACGGGCCCGTTCCCGTGTGCTCTCGACGGTTTCCGAAATGGCGGTCGCCATCGGACCACGGCGGGCATCACGCGCGGCGGCCGCCGGTTCGGCCTGCACGTTATCCTCAAAGGGCATATCCATATCGAAGACGCGACGCTTCCTGCTCATTCCTCGACCTCCAGCTTGTCCCAAGCCGCGACCAGATTGTCGCGGAATTCCTCGTAGGCGCGATCAAAGGTACCACGCGCGCGCCGCCATGTACCGCGCGTCATCTCACGATAGTCGATTTCGTAAACCGATGACAGGAAACGTCCGGATTGCTCGACCGCTCGCGTCAATTCTATGGGGCTTTCCGCGACGCGATCGCCAAAGACCTGCTTGAAGGCGGAGAACATCGCGGAATGCAGCTCGTTCGAGGGCTCGTAGCGCGTCATCAAGAAGCGGACATCGGCAAATGCCTTGGGCAATTGGATCTTCCCCGTGGGGAAGTTTTCGAACCCGTGCGAGAGATCCTCGAGCGCTTCGGCAAGCTGACCGATAAAGCTCGTCGTGGAATCGTACTCCCAATAGCCGGGCCCAGAGGGGATATAGAGGACATCGGCTGCAAAGACCGCATTCATCGACTGGTACCCAATAGCCGGCGGACAATCGAACAGAATGACGTCATAAGCATCGTCCGGAAGCCCATCGAGAAAGCGCGACACTGCTCCAAAGAAGCTCCATTCCGGATTGAGGTGGCGATACTGCGCGCTGGCAAACTCGACAAAGGCCGCATTGGCGCAGCTCGGCACGATATCGATCGTGGGCCATGCGGTCGGCTTGATGAAGTCCGAGGTCCGCAGGCCGCCCAGACCCATTGCCCGGATAGAATTCGGCAAACGACGCTGGGGCAGGGCGGTACCACTCTCCGCGCCGCTTCCCGCAGCATTCATCCGGTCGGTTTCGCGCTCGAGATCGCGCGCCATGATGCCCCAGACGGTATGATCCTCGCCAACATCGGTCATCCCCATCGAATGGCTCAGCGTTGCCTGAGGGTCAAAGTCGACAACAAGGACGCGGTAGCCGTCCAGCGCGGCCGCATGAGCAAAATGCAAGGCAACCGTCGACTTCCCTGCACCGCCTTTGAAGTTTGCGATCGCGGCGCGAATGGCGCGACGTCCCTCGGGGCGAGGGGGCATCAATGTCTTGCGGTTCACCTTGATGCGGCGCCGCAATTCGTTGATCTCTTCAAGCGAGAACCACCTTTGACGCCCGTCCTCTTCGACTTCCCCGCCGGGAAGATGCGGCTCGGCAGCCAGCTTCCCGCGGAACGTCGACTGGTTCATCTTGAAAATCAGCTCGGCAACCTCCCACGACGAAAACCGTCTCAGGGTCTTTTCGTTGGAAGGGCTGAACGTCTGGCGCCGGATCCATCCCTGCATCTTCAGAGATTGGCCCTGCAGCTTCGCGAGGTCGGAATGGGTATACATGATTTTCCCGATACTGCTCTTATGATATTTTGATTTCTAGCAGATCGTAAAATTACCACAACTTTCGATTTGCGTTTAATTTCGAGTTTTGGTGATTTTGCGTTGTGATTTTGCACCCAACTCCGGGAATCGCCGTCCGATTCTCGAATCGTTCATGGAGCAAAGCGGCGGGTCCCGGCGATATGAGCGATGAAATTAAGGTGCCATCACTTCGCCAATCTTGACCGATAGGGGGACATCTGCACCAAATATAGGGACGCACTGGACGTCACCCTTTACCATTATTACCGATTTTTAAATCGGATTTCAGGTGAAGACAGGCGACCCGACCGATAGCATCTTGACAGGAATGTGTTCACGGACGCAAATTGGCCTCACATTCCGAAAAGCGTTTGTAACTGGCCGGAACAAGGTCGGATCGAGAGAAAAGGCCGGGCGGATGCTCCGGTTCAAACGAGGCAGTACGAGATGCAGATTTTGCGGGCTGTAGGGCGCGATGCGTCCTCCAAAAAATATGACCTGCTCTCGGCTTTGGCAGCACATGGCCTGGCCGGGGACAAGCATCGCCAGCGTCTGGTGATGCGTCTCATGTCTTTGATCACGACGCGGTATAACTGGCAAAGTGACGAGCTCTCGATCGGTCAACGGGAGATCGCCAGATTGTGGTCGGTCGATGAACGCACGGTCAAGCGCGAGATGAGCAAATTGCGCAATCTCGGCTGGCTCGATCAGAAACGTGCGGGCGCGCGGGGCAGGGTGGCTTTGTTCTCGCTCGGCATCGAACGCATCTTGCTCGACACCAAACCGGAATGGGCCTTGATCGGTCCCGATTTCATCGAAAGGCTTGAAGGCAAGCCCGCCGCACCTTTGCCCGAAACCAATGTCGTGCCCTTCCAGCGCATTCCGCTTCCGGAAGGTGACGGGTTTTGGCCGCAGGTTCTGGGCCTTCTGGCATCCGAGGATCTGGCGACCTGCAATGCCTGGTTCATGCCGATGGCGATGCTCGATTGTTCGGCGACGCGGCTTCATCTGATGGCACCAAGCCGCTTTCATGCGGCTTATGTCCGCACCCATCTGATCGAGCGCTTGCGCGTCATTGCGCGCCGTGTCGATCCTTCGATTTCCGAAGTGGTGATTGATGCAAGCTGAGGCAGTCCTGCCGCAGTCTTCAGCAGCAGACGCGCCGAAAAAAACGTGCCATGATAGAACTCTACGGGACTTCTTGCTGTAGACTGGTGAAGAGTGCAAATGGTCCCGCCAAAGCTGCCAAACAGAAACGGGGGTCACTGTGAATTCATCTTCTTTTGCCGTCACGCGTCGCGGTCTCATGCTGGGGGCAGGTGCTGCCGCCCTGTTGGCCGGCCTGCCCAAGGCCCAGGCGCAAAGCGCGATCAAACTGGCGGGCGTCTATACCAACCCTGTCGAGCAGCAATGGTGTGGGCGTCTTCATGCCGCATCCGAGGCCGCCAAAGCGGCCGGCGCTGTCGACTATGTCTATAGCGAGAATGTCTCGAACACCGATTTCGCGCGTGTATTGCGCGAATATGCCGAAAGCGGCGCCAATCTGATCATCGGGGATATTTTCGGCGTCGAACAGGAAGCGCGCGAGGTTGCCGCAGATTATCCCGAGGTTGCTTTCCTGCTCGGTTCCAGCCTGCCGCCGGACGAGGCCGCGCCGAATGTCGCGGTTTTCGACAACTATATTCAGGACGCGTCCTATCTGACCGGCATCATTGCCGGCGCAATGACCAAGAACGGCAATATCGGCATGGTCGGCGGTTTCCCGATCCCAGAGGTCAACCGCCTGATGAATGCGTTCATGGCGGGCGTCAAAGAAACGCGTCCCGATGCGAAATTCCAGATTTCCTTCATCGGCTCGTGGTTCGATCCGCCGAAGGCCAAGGAAACCGCCTTCGCGATGACCGATGCCGGTGCGGACGTGCTTTATGCCGAGCGTTTCGGTGTCTCGGATGCGGCCAAGGAAAAGAACATTCTGGCCATCGGCAACGTCATCGACACCCAGTCCGACTATCCCGAAACGGTGGTCGCCTCGGCCCTGTGGGATTTCGCGCCGACGCTGAACAAAGCGATCGAGGCCGTCAAAGCGGGCAGCTTCAAGGCCGAGAATTACGGCATCTATTCCTCGATGAAGGACGGCGGTTGCATGCTCGCGCCCTATGGCACCTTCGAGGATAAAATCCCCGCCGAGGTGAAAGCCCTTGTCGAGGAACGCACCGCCGCGATCAAGGACGGCTCGTTCACCGTCGCGATCGACGACGCCGAGCCCAAAGCATCGTGACCGGCGCGACAAGCAAGGTGCAGGATCTGGTCCTGCGCCTTGACGGCATTACCAAACGCTTCGGCAAGCTGGTGGCGAACAACGCCGTCAGCCTGTCGTTGCGGCGCGGCGAAGTCGTTGCTTTGCTGGGCGAAAACGGCGCGGGCAAGACCACGCTGATGAACATCCTTTTCGGCCATTATGTCGCCGACGAGGGCACGGTCGAGGTTTTCGGCAAACCTCTCCCTTCTGGTCAGCCGCGCGCCGCGCTCGAAGCGGGCGTTGGTATGGTTCACCAGCATTTCACTTTGGCCGACAATCTGACTGTGCTCGACAATATCCGTCTGGGCACCGAGAAGCTCTTTTCGCGCGGGACGGGCAGGGGAGCTGCGCGCCGCCGTGTTCAGGATCTCAGCCGCGATTTCGGCCTGAGCGTTGATCCCGATGCGCGCGTCGGCAGCCTTTCGGTGGGCGAACGGCAACGGGTCGAGATCCTCAAGGCGTTGTACCGCGACGCGCGCATCCTGATCCTCGACGAGCCGACCGCCGTTCTCACCCCGCAAGAGGCCGATGCGCTGTTCGCGACCCTGCGCAAAGCGATCGCCCAAGGCCTGTCGATTCTCTTCATCAGCCACAAACTGCATGAAGTCACCGCGATTGCCGACCGTTGCGTCGTACTGCGTCACGGCACCGTTGTGGGCGAAGTTGCCACCGCCGAGACCGATGGTGCACGGCTTGCCGCGATGATGGTAGGCGGCGAAATCAGCCTGCCAAAGGCCGAGCCGCGTCCGGCCGGTCCGGTCCTGATGAAACTCGCTGGGGTTTCCACGCCGTCTGAAGGGGCGGCACCGGGGCTCAAGCGGCTGAGCCTCGATTTGCGGGCGGGCGAGATCATCGGTCTCGCGGGGGTTTCAGGCAATGGTCAGGCCGCGCTTGCCGATCTGGTCAGCGGGCTCATCGCGCCCGACGGGGGCCAGCTCGAGCTTGCGGGTACGCCGGTCACGCGCTGGACCCCGCGCGAAGCGATCCGGCGCGGCATTGCCCGCATCCCAGAGGACCGCCACAAGACCGGCACGATCGCGGGCTTCAACCTGACCGAAAACGCGGTGCTCGAAGGCTATTTCCGGCCGGAATTCAGCAAGATGGGCCTGATCGATTGGGGTGCGGCCCGTCGTTTCGCGGACGAGATCATCGCGGCCTATGATGTGCGCTGTCAGGGGGCGAAAACCCCGATCCGGCTGCTTTCGGGCGGCAATATGCAAAAGCTCATTCTCGGGCGCGTGCTCGAGCCGGGACCGACGATCATTCTGGCGAACCAGCCGGTGCGCGGGCTTGATATCGGGGCGATCGCCTATGTCCAGTCGCGGCTGATCGCGGCGCGGGATGCGGGCGCGGCGGTGCTGCTGATCTCCGAGGATCTCGACGAGATCATGGGCCTGGCCGATACCATCCATGTGATTTCCGGGGGTCGCCTATCGCCCGCTTTCGCGCGCGGCACGAAGACTCCTGCCGAGCTGGGCCTCTGGATGGCCGGCGAGGGATTTAGCGAGGACAGCCATGCGGCTTGAACCTATTGCGCAGCCGACGCTGGCGCGCCGCCTCGGCTTTCCTGCCTTGGCGCTTCTGGGCACGATCATCGTCGGATCGCTTCTGGCGCTGATCGCGGGGGCCAATCCGCTTCTGACTTTCGGCCTGATCGTGAAAGGGGCGGCGGGCTCGAAATTCGCGCTGCTCGAAACGCTCAATCGCGCGACGCCGTTGATTTTTACCGGTCTGGCCGTCGCCGTGGCCTTCCGCGCCAAGCTGTGGAACATCGGTGCCGAGGCACAGCTTTACGCCGGCGCGATTGTCACCGTCCTTTTGGGGACGGGCGCTTTGGGAGCGCCGATGGTGTTGCCGGTCTCGCTTGCAGTCGCGATGCTTGCGGGGGCTCTGGTCCTGCTCGGGCCGGTTCTGCTCAAGACTAAACTCGGGGTGGACGAGGTCGTCACCACGCTTTTGCTGAATTTCGTGATGCTGCTGTTCGTGTCCTATCTGCTGGAAGGGCCGATGAAGGACCCAATGGGAATGGGCTGGCCGAAATCGGCGGCGCTGGTCAAAGAGGCCCGTCTGCCGCGCATCGTCACCGGCCTGCGGCTCCATTGGGGCTTCGGCGTGGCGATCATTGCGGCGGTGCTGGTCTGGCTGATCGACAAGCGCACGAGCTTCGGTTTCGAGATGCGCGCCGTCGGCCAGAACCCTGCCGCCGCACGTTTTGCGGGCATGCCGGTCAACCGCGTTCTGGTCTTGACGGCATTGTTGTCGGGCGGGCTTGCGGGGCTTGCGGGCTGGTCGGAAGTGGCGGGTCTCAAGGGCCATCTCAGCCTCGATCTGTCTCCGGGCTATGGCTATACTGGTATCGTCGTCGCCATGCTCGCGCTGCTCAATCCGTTGGCGGTCGTGCCTTCGGCGCTGTTTGTCGCGGCGGTTTTCGTGGGCTCGGACAGCATGAGCCGTGCGGCGGGCGTGCCGACCTATATCGCCGATATGCTGCTCGCGACGGGGCTTTTGTTCATGGTACTCGCGCTGCAACTGTCGCGTTTCAGGGTGGTGCGGGGATGAGCAGCGTGATCGACATTCTTCTTTCCGTGACCTTCTGGGCGGCGGCGGTGCGGATCGCCTCGCCCCTGATCTTCGCAACGATGGGCGAGCTGATCTGCGAAAGGGCAGGGGTGCTGAACCTCGGGATCGAGGGGATCATGGTGATCGGGGCCTTTTCGGGCTGGATGGCCGTCTATCTTGGTGCGCCGCTTTGGCTCGGAGTCGCGACGGCGATGGCGGCAGGAATGCTGTTCGGGCTTTTGCACGGCATCCTGACCGTGCCGTTCGGCCTCTCGCAACATGTGGTGGGCATCGGCGTTACGCTGCTTGCCACCGCGACCAGCTATTACGCTTACCGCGTCGCCTTGCCCGAGGTCACGACCCCGCCGAAAATCGAGCCGTTCCAGCCGCTCGAGATTCCGTTCCTGTCGGATATCCCGCTGGTCGGGCAGGCATTCTTCAATCAGACGCCCATGACCTATCTGGCCTTCGTCGTCGCGGCTCTGACGGCCTTCGTGCTGTTTCGCACGCCCCTTGGTCTTGCTGTCCGCGCCGCGGGCGAAAACCCTGCCGCGGTCGAGGCCCAAGGCCTTTCCGTGACCGCCCTTAGAATCGGCGCGGTCACGGTCGGCTCCGGTCTGATGGCGGTCGGGGGGGCGTTCCTGACGCTGTCCGCCTTCTCGTCCTTCTTCTTCGAGATGGTGAACGGACGCGGCTGGATCTGTATCGCGCTGGTGGTTTTCGGCGCGTGGCGGCCCGGGAAAGCGGTTCTCGGTGCGCTGCTTTTCGCGGCCTTCGACGCGCTGCAGGTGCGGTTGCAACAAACGCCGATCGGGGCGCATCTGCCCTATCAGGTCTTTCTGATGGCGCCCTATCTTCTCTCAATTCTGGCTCTCGTCCTGATGTCGCGGCGCTCCGAAGTGCCCGCGGCCCTGATGACGCCCTATAATAAAGGTGAACGCTGATGTTCGATCTTCTGGTCAAGGGCGGCACGCTGCCCGATGGAACCCGCGCCGATATCGGGATCAACGGCGACCGTATCGCGGCAGTCGGCCAGCTCGACGCCGAGGCGCGGCAGGTGATCGAGGCGACCGGCGATCTGGTCTCGCCGCCCTTCGTCGATCCGCACTTCCACATGGATGCGACCCTGTCCTACGGCAAGCCGCGCGTGAATGCCTCGGGCACTTTGCTTGAAGGCATCGCGCTGTGGGGCGAGCTGCGCGACATCGCCACGGTCGACGAAATGGTCGCGCGCGCGGTCGATTATTGCGATTGGGCGGTCTCGATGGGGCTCCTCGCCATCCGCACCCATGTCGATACTTCGGCCGATCATCTGCGCGGCGTCGAGGCCATGCTCGAGGTCAAGTCCCGCGTCTCGGATTACCTTGATCTGCAGCTGGTGGCCTTCCCGCAGGACGGGCTTTACCGCGCCAAAAACGGCCGCGAGAACGTCGTCCGCGCGCTGGATATGGGCTGCGATCTTGTCGGCGGCATCCCGCATTTCGAACGCACGATGCAGGAGGGCGCTGATTCCGTCGCCGATGTCTGCCGCATCGCTGCCGAACGCGGCATCGCGATCGATATCCATTGCGACGAGACCGACGATCCGAACAGCCGCCATGTCGAGACCTATGCCCGCGAGGTTCTGCGCCACGGCCTTGGCGCGCGCGCGGCGGCGGGGCATCTGACCTCGATGCATTCGATGGATAACTACTATGTCTCGAAACTGCTGCCGTTGATGGCGGAATCGGGGATGACGGTGATCTCCAACCCGCTGATCAACATCACGCTTCAGGGCCGTCACGACACTTTCCCCAAACGTCGCGGTTTGACCCGCGTCAAGGAAATGCAGGCGCAGGGGATCACGGTGGGCTGGGGGCAGGATTGCGTGCTCGATCCGTGGTACTCGCTCGGCACCGCCGATATGCTCGATGTGGCCTTCATGGGGCTTCATGTCGCGCAGATGACCCATCCCGACGAAATGGCGCGCTGCTTCACCATGGTGACCGAGAACAACGCGCGCATCATGGGGCTCGAGGGGTACGGGCTCAAGGTCGGCGACAAGGCCAATCTGGTTGTGCTCGACGCCGCCAATACGACCGAGGCTTTGCGTCTGCGCGCGGACCGTCTTTTCGTCGTCTCGAAGGGCAGGATCGTTTCGCAAAAGCCGCGTGACGATGCGCGGCTTTCGCTGCCGGGGCGTCCGGCTTCGGTACGGCGTCGCCACATCCTCTGAGGATGCCCGCCCAAATGCGGTAAGGATGCTTGCGGGGATGGTCTTTCCTTTCGGCGCGTTGCGCGTAGAATCGGACCGGTCCCGTCCAAGGGACCGGAGGGAGCGGAGGGAATCCGATGATTGGAAAGCGATCGCTGGCGGTTCTGGCGCTTCTTGCACTGACCGGCAGTGCCTTTGCCCAAGTCCCGCAAGAGCAAAAGCCGCTCAGTGCAGGGCATATCATGGAGGCGCGGCTCATGGGGCTGAACCCCTATGTTTTCACCCGCACCGAGATTGCAGAGATCCGCGGCGAGCCGAGCTGGCGCGACCGGCGCCAGCGCATCCGCATGCTGCTCGAGCGCAAGGTCAAAGCGGGCGAGGATATCTCGCATCCCTTCACCTCCAGCGAATGGCGCGGTGTCGATGGCGGGATTGCCGAGCGCTACGGTCCCCGTCCCTAGGCCGCTTCCTGCCGAAGGCGGAAGCCGGCTTACGCAAATAAACGTGATGGGTAACTCCCGTTGCACGGGATTACTCCTTGAAAACGATTTGAAAAGGAGTGCCCGATGAGGCTTGTTTCCATTCTAGCAGCCGCCGCGGCTTTGGCGGCAACGACTATGGCTGTGCCGGCGATGGCTGACCACGGGCGCGGTCACGACGATGATCGGGGCCGCAATTATTACTACGATCGCGGCGGCCATCACGGGCAGGGTTACAACCGCAACGACCGTCACCACCGTGACAGCGACCGGCGCAATTACCGCGGCGAAGATCGCGACCACCGCCGCGGCGATCGCGACCGCCATCACGACAACCGCGAATACGGCTGGTCTCACGGCAAGCAATGCCCGCCCGGCCAATACAAGAAAGACGGCGAGTGCCGCCGCAACAAGGACAAGCGCACCGAGCATCGCTCGGGCCAGAATGTCGGTGATCTGCTGCGCGTGCGCGACTACACCTACATCAACAATCCGCAGCGCTTCAGCCTGCCCGAAAACGGGAACTGGCGCTACTACCGCCGCGATGGCCGCATCTACCGCGTCGATTCCCAAACGCAGCGGATCCAGCGGATCTACAACGAACGCCGCTAAACTCCGCGCCATCTCCCGAAAAGAAAATCAAAGCTCCGGCCCTTCGGCCGGAGCTTTTTCCATTTTGACGGGTGGCGATGAAAAAGGCGGGCCGTACTGCTGCGGCCCGCCTCCTTGTTGGTGCAAAGTTTGGCCCGTGTCAGGCTTTGTTTGCTTCCTTTTCGGCGTGCAGACGTGCCTCTTCTTCGGCGCGTTTCATCTTGGCGACCTGCGGGTCCACGTTGGGATCGCGGCGGGTCAGCTTGCTGAAGACGCTCAGCACGAAGACGAAGAACACCGGCACGAAGAATACCGACAGGATGGTCGCGGCAATCATGCCGCCGATCACACCGGTACCGATCGCGTTCTGGCTCGCGGCCGAAGGGCCGGTCGCAATCGCCAGAGGCACAACGCCCAAGGTGAATGCGAGCGAGGTCATCAGGATCGGACGGAAACGCAGCTTGGCTGCATGGACCGCCGCATCGATCAGCTTCTCGCCCTCGGCCCGCAGATCCTTGGCGAATTCCACGATCAGGATCGCGTTCTTCGCCGAGAGGCCTATGATCGCGATCAGACCCACCTTGAAGTAGACGTCGTTGGGCATGTCGCGCACCATCAAGGCGATGACGCAACCCAGAATGCCCAAAGGCACGACCAACATCACCGACAAGGGGATCTGCCAGCTTTCGTAAAGCCCCGAGAGCAGCAGGAAGATGAAGACGATGCTCATGCCGAAGAGCAGGGTCGAGGTATCGCCCGACTGGATCTCTTCGAGCGACTGGCCCGTCCATTCATAGCCGAAGCCCTGCGGCAGACCGGCTGCCAGCTCCTGCATCTTGGCCATTGCCGTCCCCGAGCTGTAACCCGGTGCCGCCTGACCCGACAGACGCACTGCCGGATAGCCGTTATAGCCGACGACCTGCGACGGGCCGACCTCCCATTGCACGGTCGCAAAGGACGAGAAGGGCACCATGCCGCCATTGGCGTTGCGCACCGTCAGCTTGAGGATGTCTTCGGCCTGCATCCGCGATTCCTCGCGAGCCTGCAGCATGACGCGCTGCATCCGGCCCCCGTTGGGGAAGTCGTTGACATAGGCCGAGCCGAGGAACTGCGAGATCGTGGCGCTGATGTCGCCGAAAGCCACGCCGAAGGCATTAGCCTTTTCGCGGTCGATCGAGACATAGACCTGCGCCGCCGGCGGCAGACCCTCTTTGCGCATGCCGACGATGACGCCGCTGGCCGAAGCCTCCTGCATCAATTGCGCGGCGGCTGCGTCGAGCGCCTGTTGGCCGAGACCACCGCGGTCCTGCAGACGGAAGGCGAAACCGCCCGTGGCACCGAAGCCCGGAATGGGCGGCGGCGACAGCGAGAAGGCCTGCGCATCCTTCATCATGAAGAGCTGGCCGTTGGCGGCATTGGCGATGTCTTGCGCCGAACGCGTGCGCTCGCTCCAGTCCTTGAAGGTGGTGAAGGCGATACCCGCGTTCGTGCCCTGACCCGAGAAAGAGAAGCCGCGAACAGTCACGGTATTGGCGACCTCGGGCATGGCCGCATACATGTCGGCGATCGAATGCAGCACCTCGTCGGTGCGGTTCGAACTCGAGGTTGCGGGGGTCTGCACATCCGAGATCACGAAGCCCTGGTCTTCGTTCGGAAGGAAGCCGGTCGGCAGCTTGATGAAGCCGTAGCCCATGGCCACGACCAGCAGCACATAGAGCACCATCATGATGCCGCGACGACGGATCGCGCGCTGGACGCCATGCGAATAACGCTCGGTCGCGCGGTCGAAGTTGCGGTTGAACCAGCCGAAGAAGCCTTTGCGCTCGTGGTGGGCCGAGATCGGCTTGAGGAAGGTTGCGCAAAGGGCAGGGGTCAGCGACAGCGCGAGGAAGGCCGAAAACAGGATCGACACGACCATCGTCAGTGCAAACTGGCGGTAGATGATGCCGGTCGCTCCGGGGAAGAAGGCCATCGGAATGAACACGGCCGCCAGAACCATCGTGATCCCGACGATCGCGCCCGAGATCTGCGTCATCGCCTTTTGGGTCGCAGCCAGCGGGCTCAGACCTTCCTCGGCCATGATCCTCTCGACGTTTTCGATGACGACGATCGCGTCATCGACCAGAATCCCGATGGCGAGCACCATCGCGAACATGGTCAGAACGTTCACCGAGAAGCCCGCGACCAGCATCACCGCAATCGTCCCGCAAAGGGCGATGGGCACGACGATCGTGGGGATCAGCGTATAGCGGATGTTCTGGAGGAAGATGAACATCACGATAAAGACGAGCAGCATGGCTTCGCCGAGGGTGTGAACCACCTTCTCGATCGAGGCCGCAACGAAGGGCGTGGTGTCGTAGGGGATCGAGAATTGCACGCCCGCGGGGAAGAACCGCGACAGCTCTTCCATCTTCGCTTCCACCGCCTTGGATGCGGCCAGGGCGTTACCCGTGGTCGACAGCTGAAGGCCGACCATCGCGGCGGGCTGGTTGTTCAGATGCGAGTTGAACGCATAGTTTTCCGAGCCGACCTCGACGGTCGCGACATCCGACAGACGCACGGTGGAGCCGTCGGGATTGGCGCGAAGAACGATGTTGTTGAACTCTTCGACGGTGTTGAGCTGGCCTTTCAGCAAAACGGTTGCGGTCAGCTGCTGCGAGATCGGGTTGGGGTCCGCACCGACGCGACCGGCCGAGACCTGCGCGTTCTGGGCGCGGATCGCGGCGACGACATCGCTCGAGGACAGGTTGAGACCGGTCATCTTGTCGGGGTCGATCCAGATCCGCATCGAGCGCTCCGAGGCGAAAACCTGCGCGCGGCCGATCCCGTCGATCCGCGAAAGCTCGCCCACGACGTTGCGGTTGATGTAGTCGCCAAGTCCGGTCGGGTCCATCGATCCGTCCGCCGAGGTCAGCGCGACGATCATCAGAAAGCCCGCGCTCGCCTCTTCGACGATCACGCCCTGATCGACGACCGATTGCGGCAGAAGCGACTCGACGCGGCTGACGGCGTTCTGCACGTCGACCTGCGCTTTGGCGATATCGGTGCCGGGGTTGAAGGTCGCGGTGATGCCCAAAGCGCCGGAGCTGTCGGCGGTGGATTCGTAATAGATCAGGTTCTGGACCGAGTTGAGCTGTTCCTCGATCGGTTGGGCGACCGATTCATAGATCTCGGTCGGGGCTGCACCGATATAGCTCGTCGAGATCGAGATCTGCGGCGGAGCAACCTGCGGATATTGTGCGATCGGAATATTCGGGAGTGCGAGCAAGCCCGCAAGCACGATGAAGATCGATACCACCCATGCAAGCACCGGGCGATGGATAAAGAGTTGTGCCATGCGTCCCTGTCCTTACTCGTTCTTTTCGGGCGTCTGGGCCCCGTCTTCGGCAGGAGCGGCGCCTTCGGTCGCGGCGGCTGGTGCGCCGGCCTCTGCCGGTTGGGCTGCCTCGACCGCAGCTTCGTCGGTTGCCGCATCGGCGGTGTCGCCTGTCGCGGCCTCCGCCGGAGCGGCTGCCGCCGCCGTGGTGTCATTCCACGGTTCTGGCGCCATAGCGGCTTCGGGGTAAAGCTTCTGGGCGCCTTCGACGACGACTTGCTCGCCTGCGGCAAGACCGCTCAGCACGATCCAGCGCGGTCCGAGGGTCGGCCCGAGGGTGACGGTCCGGCGTTCGGCCTTGTTCTCGGCACCGACAATATAGACGAAGGCATTGCCCTCGCCGTCGCGCTGCACCGCCATTTGCGGGATCGCGAGCGCGGCTTCGGCAATCGCTTGCTCGATGCTGATGCGGACATAAAGGCCCGGCAGAAGGTCGCCGTCGGGGTTCGGGAATTCGCCGCGCATCGTGACCTGACCGGTCAGCGGATCGACGGTCGCTTCGGAAAAGAGCAGGCGGCCGGGTTTGTCGTAGACCGAGCCGTCGTCATAGATCAGACGCACGCGTGCCTCGCCCGGTGCGGTGGCAACCAGTTGGCCCGACTGCATCGCGCGGCGCAGCTGGAGCACGTCCGACGAGGATTGCGTGAAGTCGGCATAGACCGGATCAAGCTGTTGGATCGTCGCCATGATGTCGGTTTGCGAGGTGACGAGCGCGCCTTCGGTCACCAGCGCGCGGCCGATGATCCCCGAAATGGGGGCGGTGACATCGGTGTAATCGAGATTGAGCTGCGCCTCTTCCAGCGAGGCCTGCGCGATCGCGACCTCGGCGTCGGCGACGGCCAAAGCGGTCACGGCGTTTTCAAGATCGACCCCGCTCGAGACGCGGCGCTCGCGCAGACGTTCGGCGCGCTCCTGTTGGTCGCGGGCGTTGAGCTGGTTGGCCTGAGCGCGGGCAAGGGTCGCCTGCGCGCTCGCGACGCGGACGCGGAACTGCGAGGAATCGATGCGGTAAAGCACATCGCCTTCCTTGACGAAGCTGCCCTGTTCAAAGACGCGCTCGAGCACGATCCCGCTGACGCGCGGGCGAACCTCGGCGGTGCGGGTCGCGGAGACGCGGCCGGGAAGCTCGCTGACGACGGGCAGCGGCTCGGGCTTGAGGGTGATCACGCTGACGGGCGTCGGGGGCATCTGCCCCCCGTCTTGCTGGGCCGACAGGGTTGCGGGCGCAAGCATGGCGGCAAGTACGAGAGGTAGGATGGTCTTTGCCGACCTGAGTGAGAACATGAGGGAAACTCCGAAAATTCTTGCGCTTTGTTGCGTGCGGACGCGGTGTGTCGGTCGGTTGGAAATTCGTTGGTTCTTGTCTTGGAGGGGCGTTTTCAATTGCTTGCCGCAGGTTCCGGCCCCGAAGATTGCAGGAGCCCGCGGATATCGTCCAGAAGCTCTTGCCGAGATTCTGAATCAAAGCGACAAAATCCGAAAAACTCCAGCGATTTTATCCCGTGGAGGGCCAGATAAGCGAGACTGGCGCGGCGCGGGTCATCGGCCTCCTGGGCGACGCGGCCCATGGTCTGGCAGATTTCTTCGCACATCAGCGCATGGCATTCCTCTTCGGCGCTCATTGCCGAAGAAATCAGCATCGCGATCGAGACCTCTTCCTCGGTCGGCGATTGCTCCGACGCTTGGAGCAGGCCGCGCAACCAGCGGTTGGGGGCGTCGTCCTGCGGCAAAAGCGCGTCGAGCTGTTCGCGATGTGCGGCGATACGGCTGCGGGTAAAGGCGGCAAGCAGGCCGGCCTTGTTTTGGAAGTCGTAGACCACGCTGGATTTGCTGATGCCGGCTTCCTTGGCGACAGCGTCGATCGACAGCCCGCCGACACCCTGTCTGCGGACAACCGATTCTATGGCGAGCATTGTCGCCTCGCGGTCAATCGTGCGCTTGCGGCCCATGGTTTGCCTTTTGGGCGGTCCGGTCGGAGTGACCGGGCCAGCCATTCGGAAATAGCGGAACGAGCGTTCGGATATATTCGGCCTGCGATCTTGTCAATCGGAGCAATGATTGTCTTGCGGAAAATCAATCGCTCAGGGCAGGGAGGCCGCGCCCGCACCAGCGGAAATCACGCCCGATCAGACCGCTCTGCGACTCATCCGTGCGACCTTCTGCCGCAAGACCGCCCCCTCAGGCCCCGCCCTTGCGCAGCACCGAAAACTTGTGCGGCGAGATCCCGTATTGCTTGCGGAAGATCTTGGAGAAATGCGCGCTCGATCCGTAGCCGCAGGCGACGGCGACATCGATCACGCCCATATTCGTCTCGGCGAGCAGCGCGCGCGCATGCTGAAGCCGCAGCCCGTTGAGATATTGCAGCGGCGTCAGCCCGAGGTATTGCTGGAAAAGCCGCTCGAGCTGGCGGCGCGAGACCTCGACGTGATCGGCGCAGGCATCGAGGTTCAGCTCCATCTCGATATGGCGCTCGAGAAAGGCCACCGCGCGCACCAGCTTGTCGTTGCGCGTCCCCAGCCGCGCCGCCAACGAGGCGAGCTGTTCATCCTCGCCGCCGCGCTGTTGGCCGAGCAGGCACATGTTCATGACGGACTGGCTCAGCGCCTCGCCGTAGAAATCATGGATCAGCTTGAGCGCGAGATCGGCCGAGGCAACCCCGCCCGCGCAGGTCACGATCCGGTCCTCGATGCAGAAAATCCGGCGCTCGGGGGCGAGGTCGGGGTACTTCTCGGCAAAGCTGGTGAGGTTTTCCCAATGAAGCGTAAAGCGCTTGCCGCTCAGGATGCCGGCGCGCGCCAAGGCATAGGCTCCGGTGCAAAGCCCGCCGACCGTGCGGCCGAGCCGCCATTGCTTGCGGATCCAGCTGGTGAGCGCGGGCGTGCAGGCGCGTTCGGGCAGGACGCCGCCGCAAACGAGAACGTAATCGGCGCGGCCATCCTCGGGCAGGGCGCCGTCGGGCATGACCGTGACACCGTTCGAGCAGGTGACGGGGCGGCCGTCTTCGGAATGGATCTGCCATGTAAAGAGGATCTGGCCGGTCAGCTGGTTGGCGACCCGCAACGGCTCGATTGCCGAGGTAAAGGCCAGCATGGTGAAATCGGCCATCAGCACGAAATCCACCGAGACCGGTTTTGTCACGGTCTTCGACAGCGCCATATGGGCGATGCCGCGCGCGACATAGCGCGATTGGTCGTCGCGCGGCTGGTCCTCAGGCTTCCGGCCTGTTTTCGGTTGGTCGCCAGCGACCTGCCCGGCGGGGGAAGATCCCTCCGGTCCCTGAAGCGGCGCAAAGGAAAGCTGTCCTTGCTGTGATTTCTGATCTGTCACCTGCGCTTGGGCCCCCTCCGCTTGCGCCCGCCTTCGCGGCTTGCCGCGAATCCCGCGAGGCGTCTGCCGCGTCTTCTTTGTCATAGCGAAAGCGCCGCCCTGCATCCAGATGGCGCTTTTCCCTGCACATGTCCCGTGCGGCCAGACACCTTTTCGTTGCGGCAACCGGAACCAAAGACCATTTGCCGAATTGGTATAGAGTAACCTCGACCTCGGGACCGCAAACGTTTAAGACATATTGCGACCTCAATGACGGCCTGCGAATCCCGTGCAAATGATGACTGATACCGGACCGACCGACAAAACCGCACCGCCGCGCCGGTCCACGCGCTTCGATACCCCGTCCGAACTTTATACGCGCCTGCCCGAGATCCAGATGCTGACCACGATGCGGCCGCGTCAGGACGAGGGCAATCTGCAGTATCTTTACCGCCTCCGCTCCTCGACCACCCCCGAGGAAAGCGTGACCTTCGCCGCCTTCGCCGCGCAACCGACTGTGGCCGCAGGCTGGGGCTATGAATGTCTGCGTCTGATGGCCGACCATCTCAGCCCGCTGGAAAAGCCGATGCTGCAGGATATTGCGGCCTGGGTCAGCAGCCCGACCACGGCGATGCGCCACCGCCTGATGCGCGAGGCGCTTTTCGCACCGACGCGGACGCCTTCGGTGTTGCTCGGTCTGGCGGTCGGCTGGTCGGTGGGCGGTCCCGCCCCGAACGATCCGATGCGCCCGCCGCCCTATCGCACGCCGCAAGCGATCAACAGCGCGGTTTTGTCCTGCCTCGCGCGTTCCGAATTGTCGCGCAGGCCCAGCTATCTCGCACGGTTCATCGATATGGCCGAAACCTTGTTCAGGGCGTTCTGAGCTGCCCATGTCGCTGACCCTTCTCATCGAAAACTACCAGATCCTCGACGATGGCGGCCCGGCCAGCATCGTTGTGCCCGAGGCGGGCTTGCAGATCGGTCGCCGCGAAGGGATGGGTTGGGTGCTTCCCGATGCGAGCCGCCATATTTCGGGCCATCACCTCGATGTCTATTTCAGGGACGGCGCGTGGTGGCTGCGCGACCAATCGACCAACGGCACCTTCCTGCACGGCATGCGCCACCGGCTCGACGGTCCGCACCGGCTTGAACATGGCGACCGGTTCCAGATCGGCCAATATGTTGTCGTGGCCCTGATGGATGCGCCTTCGATGAATGGCGGGATGAATCCGGGCTCGCTGCCGTCCTATGGCGGGCCGGTGTTCGCGCAAGAGTCCGAAGAGGACCCTTGGTCGGTCGGCAGCGGTCAGGGCGGTTTGATGCCGGTCGATCCGGTTCCGGTCCATCCCCAGCAGCATTCCTCGGGGTTCGAGCGCGAATTCATGGCCTTCCCCCGTCATGCCGAGCCCCCGCCGGTTGCCGTTCCTCCGCCTTTCGCACCGGCGCATCAACCGCAAGCTTTCGGGCATGGCGCTGCGCTGCCCCATCCGGCGCAGGCGGACAATGCCTCGCCTTTTGCGGCCGCGATGCCGGACCAGCCGATGGGCCTTCCGCCCGGGCAAGGCGCGGGCTTTGCCCCTGTCGATCACCGGCCGGTCTTTGTTGAAGCGCCCCAAGCGGTCCCGCCTTCGGCTCCTGCCGATGACGGGCGCGGCTTTGCGCGTGCCTTTTGCGAGGGTGCGGGCCTGCCGCCGGAATGGGCCGAGGGTGTGCCGCCCGAGAACCTTGCGCGCCTTCTGGGCGAAACCATGCGCGCAGCCACTTCCGAGGTGATGCTGGCCTTGCGCGATCGCGCCTCCGCCAAGCAGTTCGTGCGGGTGGGCGAGCGCACGATGCGGGCGGCGACCGACAACAACCCGTTGAAGTTCCTTCCTGATCCGGATCAGGCGCTCGAGGCGATGTTCCTGCGTCCGCGCGCGGGCTTCATGACGGGAACGGCCGGTTTCGACGAGGCTTTGCGCGATCTGCGCCAGCATCAGGCTGCGCTTTTCGCGGCGCTGCAACCCGCGCTGATGAAGCTGATGGGCGATCTCGACCCCGGCGCGATCGAGGCGGGGACCGAGGCGGGCCGCTTTGGCGCCAACCGCAAAGCGCGGGCCTGGGAGACCTTTGTCACGCGTTGGGATGCCAAGGCTGCGCCGCATGAAAACGGCATTCTCGACGAATTCATCCAACATTTCGCAAGCGCATACCGCGACGCATTGGCGCGCGGCTCCGGCCAGATCGGGTGAGCGCACGATGGACAGGACAGCACAGCCGGCGAAAAGCCGCAGGATACGGGGAAGGGGCTGAGAGCATGGCGTGGGAATGGTTGCAAGAGCCGGTCACCGTGGCCGAACCCTGCGGACACGATCTCGAAAAGAGCGATGATCCAGATTTCATCGACTATTACTTCGAGGCCGAGGGCCGTCTCCCCGACCGCTATTTCACGCCGGGCGTGCCGAACCTTTTGGGCGGTAGCGAGGACCAGCTTTTCGATCCGCGCTCCGTTTTGTTGCGCCGCGAGACGGAATCCATCACCGGATTGCTGCAACGCAGCCGCGACCTGCGCCTTCTGAGCCTGCTGGCGCGGTTCCAGATCCTCGCCGCGCGCCCCGCCGACTTTGCCGAGACGCTCGAGGCGGTGGCCGATCTTCTGGCATTGCGCGGCGATCTCGTGCACCCGCAGATCCAGACCACGACCTCCGAGCGGCGCGGTGCGCTGGATGCTCTGGCCGAACAGACCACGGTGATCATGCCGCTGGTCCATCTTCCGTTCCTGAACAACGCCGACATCAGCTACCGCAGCTTTCTGGTGGCCGATGGTGCCGCCGAGCCGCGCATGTCCGAGGCAGAGCAAACCGCGACCACCGGCGATATCGTCTCGACCCTGAAAAACGCGGCGAATGTCGCGCCGCTGACCGCGCTCCATACCGCCTTGAGCCGCGCGGCGCAGGCCTATGCCCGCATCATCACGCTGAGCCGAGGCCATCCGAGCCATCCCTTCACGCCCGATTTCTCGGCGGTCTTCGCTACGATCGCAGACCTTCAGAAACTGATCGCCGAGGCTTTGCCGAACCTCGCCCCCTGGAGCGCGGCGGATACCGCTCCCGAGCCGACGGCCACGGACGAAGACGTGCCGCCTCCTTCCTCCGACGAGCCCGCACAGCTGCTCCAGCCCGCGAGCCTGCCACAAGCAGGTTCGGTCCATATCGCAAGCCATGCGCAGGCCAGCGCCGTGATCGGGGCGGCTGAAGGCTATCTCGCGCTGAACGAACCTTCGTCGCTTTCGCTGCTTTTGGTGACGCAGGCGCGGCTTTTGGTCGGCAAGTCCCTTGTCGAAGCAATCGAGCTTTTGCGCCCGCACGAGGCCGAACGCGCCGCGCTCAATCTCGGGCGCGGATTGGGCTTCTCGCTGGACATGTCGCGCCTTCGGATGCTCGCCCAATCGGCGCCGCAGACGCGGGACGAAGGGGCGGATCGCGGCACGGGTGATTCTGGTTCCCTAGGGGAAACTAGATCGGTGGTAATCGCCGATCGCGGGCAACTCGCCTCGAATTTGCGCGGCGTCGAGGAGTTCTACATGCGCAACGAGCCAGCAAGTCCGGTTCCCGTTCTCCTTGGAAGTGCAAGAACGATGCTCACCAAAACTTTTGACGCGATTTTAGGCGAATTGTTACCCCAAACACCTGAACAAGTATAGTCTAATAAGATTTATGCGCATTGACATATAGCAAATAAACACGTTCATCATCATCAAGACTGAGGATCTGGAAACATGGCATCGGATAAATCCACGGATTTTATTAAACGCAACCGTCCTCCGCGGGTGAACATCTCGTATGAAGATCCCTACGACAGCGAGAAGATGGTCGAGCTGCCCTTCGTGATGGGCGTGATGTCCGATCTGTCGGGCAATTCGTCGCCTGTCGACAAGCCGGCGATGGAAGAGCGCGAGTTCGTCGATGTGACGGCCAACACGCTGGACGAATATGTCGACAGCGTTCGTCCGGGCATCGCCTTCAACACCGAAAACCGTCTGGGCGACGGCGAGGGGCGTCTGGCGGTCTCGCTGGAGTTTTCCTCGATGGACGACTTCAATCCGGCCAATGTCGCGCGCCAGATTCCGGCACTGAAAAAGCTGCTGGAAGCACGCGAGCATCTGGCGAACCTCCAGCGCTACATGAACTCCAAGCCCAAAGCACAAGAGCAGATCCGCCAGTTGCTTAACGATCCCGAGCTGATGGCCGCTCTGGCCGAGCGCAGCAAGGTCGAAGAGAAAGGTGAGGACGAATAATGGCTCACGAAGCTCAAGTCGAATCAGGCCGTCCGGAGGCCCTTGCCGAGCTTGAAGGCTTTTCGGACATTCTGCGTCAGACGATCAAGCCGCGCACCGAAGTTGCCGCACGCGAGGTCGATAATGCCGTTGTCGCGCTGGTGCGCGAGGCGCTCGACGACGACACGTTGATCGCCGACGACGTGATCGACACGATCGACGCCATGCTCTCGAAGCTGGACCAGAAGCTCACCGACCAGTTGAATGCCGTGATGCACCACGAAGAGTTCCAGAAGCTGGAATCCTCGTGGCGCGGCTTGGCCTATACGGTCAACAATTCGGAAACCGACGCCAGCCTTCGCGTGAAGGTGATGAACGTTTCCAAGAAAGAGCTGCAGCAGATGATGCGCCGTTTCCCCGGCGCGAAATGGGACAAGTCCCCCCTGCACCAGCGCATCTACGAGGCCGAATTCGGCACGCTTGGCGGAAAGCCCTTTGGTGCGCTGATCGGCGACTACTTCTTCGATCACTCGACGCCTGACGTCGCTTTGCTGCGCGATATCGGCAAGGTCGCGGCTGCGGCCCATGCGCCCTTCATCTCGGCTGCCGCGCCCGAACTTCTGGGCATGGATAGCTGGACCGAGATCGGCGTGCCGCCGGATCTGTCCGAAATCTTCGACACGCCCGACTACGCTGCATGGAACAGCCTGCGCGATTCCCAGAATTCGCGCTATATCGCGCTGACCCTGCCGCGCGTGCTTTCGCGTGAACCCTACGGCCAGAGTTCCAATTCGGTCGTCGAGGAATTCAATTACGAAGAAGAAACCGATGGTCGCGCCGGCGAGAAATACGCTTGGATGAACGCGGCCCATGCTTTGGCCGTCAACATCAACCGTGCTCATAAAGAGCATGGCTGGACCGTGCAAATCCGCGGTGTGCAGTCGGGTGGCGAAGTTCTGAGTCTTCCGACCCATACGTTTGAAACCGGCGACGGTGCAAAAGAGCTGAAATGCCCGACCGAAGTTTCGATTACCGATCGCCGCGAAGGTGAATTGTCGAAGGCTGGCCTGATCGGCCTTATTCACCGCAAGCACACGGATAAAGCGGCCTTTATCGGTGCGCAAACGATTTATCGCCCCAAGAAGTACGTCGACGAGATGGCAACCGCTTCCGACAATTTGTCGTCGCGTTTGCCTTATATCTTCGCGGTGTCGCGTTTCAGTCATTATCTGAAATGTATGGTGCGCGATAAGATCGGTCAAAGTCCCGATCGCAACCAGTTGCAATTGCAGCTGCAAACCTGGGTTAACAAATACGTTTCGGCTAACCCTGAAAATGCGAGCGAACGGGAAAAGGCGAAAAAGCCTTTGGCCGGTGCCAAAGTGGAAGTTGTCGAGGACGAGGAGAATCCCGGTTACTACATGGGTAAATTCTACCTCAAGCCGCACTTCCAGCTTGAAGGAATGGATGTCGGGATGTCTCTCGTCTCCAAACTGCCGAAAGGCAAGTAAACGGTTTGACCACCACTTCCGCAAAGGGAAAATAAATGGCTGTTGATTTTTTTCTGAAACTTTCCAATAACATCCGGGGCGAGTCGCAAGACGATACCCACCGCGATGAGATCGATGTTCTGGGCTGGAACTGGGGTCTCACCCAGTCGGGGACCACGCATCTTGGTAAAGGCGGTGGCGGCGGCAAGGTCAATGTTTCGGATCTTCATCTGACCAAATATGTCGATCTGGCCACCAACGACCTGATCAAGCGTTGCGCAAGCGGTGAGCACATTGAAAGCGGCGAGCTGGTTGTTCGTAAATCGGGCGGCAACAAGCCGGTCGAATATATGAAAATCGCAATGAAAAACATCATGATCTCCAGCTATAATACTGGCGGTCAAAAAGATGGTCTGGATCGTGTCCAGGAATCGCTTTCGCTGAACTTCCGCTCGTTCGAAGTGACCTATACCACGCAGGACGACAACGGTGGCGCAGGCGCCGAGACGACCGCTGGCTGGGAAATCGCAGAGAACCGCCCGCTCGGCTAATCTGTTCTTTTTGAACGATATATGGAGCCGGCGAATTCTATCGCCGGCTCCTTCTTTGCGTGATCCCGCTCGCGCATTCTCGTGCTTCGGTTAGGAAAATGGCCAATAGATCCGATCCGGAACGCCCCTCCCGCAGGGGGCAATACGAATTCGCCGAGAAAGGCGGATTGCGGCAAATGTCGCTGATGCATGTTTTCCGCGAGGCAGCCGAAAACAAGGATTCGCGCGACACAGGACGGCACTATTCCGACGGGGACCGTGATTTGACGACCCGAAGCCAGAAAAGGCGGGAGGGTGCATCAGATGCCGCATTACGCCGCGATTTGGCGCGCGACGTTGCCAGTTTGATGAATACGATCAGGCTCGATACGGTCAGCGATCTTGATGACGCGCCTTATGTGCGGGATTCAATCGTCAACTTCGGCTTTCAGGATCTCGAAAGCCTGTGGAAGTCGCATATGAGTATGACCGAGGTTGCCAGCGCGATCCGGACAGCTTTGATCCGCAATGAGCCCCGCCTGCGTCCGCAAACTTTGGAGGTTCGCATCAAGGAAGAGGACCCTTCTCCCGATCAGCGCGTTACATTTGAAATCTTTGGCGAAATGATTTCGAGCCCGACCGACATCTCGATGGAGTTTCTTGCCGAAGTCGACCCGTCGCTCGGGAAGATCCAGATGAAAAGAATGCAGGACGAAACATGAGAAAGGCCTTCCGCGACGCTTATAACCGTGAACTGGCGCTGCTCTACGAGCGCTCGGCGGAATTCGCGGCGGAGTTTCCCGGTTTGGCGGACCGCTTGGGCGGCCTCTTGCGTGACAATGCCGATCCGTGGATTGCGGGCTTGCTTGAGGGAACCGCCTTTATGGCGGCGCGGGTCCAGCTAAAAATCGATGAGGAGTTCTCCGGCTTTACCCGCGAACTTCTGGAGCAGATCTTCCCCGAAGCCCTTTCACCCATTCCAAGCGTCATGCTCGTCGAAGCGCATGTCCCGCTTGATCGCCGCGATATAGACGAGGGTTTGCGCTTCGAACGTGGCGAATATCTCGATGCACGGTTTCGCGATGCCGATCAGCGTGTTTCCTGCCAATTCAGCCTTTGTGCGCCACTTGATATCTGGCAAATCGAGCGGACTCTGGTTGTTTATCACGACCGTCCGGCATTGATCGGATCTTTGGGCCAGGATCCAACCGAGAAAACCCGTGCAGGGCTCCAGATTGATTTGCGCCACCAGAACGGCGGATCCTTGTCCGAACTGCCGCTTGATGACCTGACCTTCCATCTGACCGGTGCAATGCCGCAGGCCGTGGCGCTTTACGAGCAAATCCATTGCGACTGTCTGCGCATCTCGCTGCGCTACATGTCGCCACAGGGCGATCCGGTGTTTATCCGGCTCGCGCCGGAGCAGCTGTCGCAAATTGGCTTTGGCGCCGACGAGACGCTTTTCGCCTCCGACAACCGCTTGTTTGGCGGCTTCTCGCTTTTGCGCGACCAGTTCATCTTTCCGCGCCGCTTTTTGGGTTTCAAGATCGGCGGTTTGCGCAAGATCCTCTCGCGGATCAAGAGCGCGGAGGCGCAGCTGGTTCTCGAATTCGGGCGCTCGGACGACATGCTTGCGAAACATGTCGATGCAAGCCATGCGCGGCTTTTTTGCGTGCCGGCCGTGAACCTTTTCGAGGAAAGCTCGAACCAGGTCCGGCTTGATGACCGCCGTTACGAATATGTGGTGACGCCCGACAGCTCGCCCCTGACCTATTACGAGGTCCAGCGCATCGAAAAGGTCTATGCGAGCTTCGGGACCGCGCGCAGCCGCGTCGAGGTTTTTCCGCTCTACTCGCTGCCGCCGGGGCAGGTGGCGCAACGCAATGTCATGTTCTACACCACGCGCCGCCGCCAACGCCGCCTGACCGACAGCGAGCGTCAGGCGGGGATGCGTTACGATTATCGCGGCACCGAGACCTTCATCACGATCTACGAGCCGCCCGATATCGACCCGAACGGGCGGGCGCAGCGGCTCCATATTAAGACGCTGTCGTCGAACCGCCATTTGCCGGCCTATCTGCCGATTGCGGGCTCGGACGATTTCCGCATGACGAACGACGTGACCGTGTCGCTCGATTGCGTTGCCGGTCCGACACGCCCGCGCGAGCCCATGACCGAGATCGATCGCGAAGGGCCGCATCGCCTGACGCAGGGCGAGGTCCAATGGCGGCTGATTTCCTATCTCGGGCTGAATCATTTCGGCCTCGATGATCGCGGCACCGGCGATAGTGCGGCGGCCTTGCGCGAGATGCTGTCCCTCTTTGCCGATCTTTCGGACAATGCGGTCGAGACGCAGATTGCGGGGATAAAATCGATTACGACGCGTCCCGTTGTACGATCGATCCGGCGCGAGGACGGCTATTTTCCGGCGCGCGGGCTGGAAATCTCGGTGACTTATGACGAGACCGCCTTTGAGGGGACGGGGGTCATTCTGCTTGCGGCGGTGCTCGACCGCTTCTTTGCCGAATATGCCAATGTTAACAGCTTCACCCAATCGGTGACGATCAGCCAGCAGCGCGGCACCATCAAGCGCTGGCCGCCCCGCAACGGCAAGGGGCCGCTGCTATGATCGCAAGCGACGCCGGTTTCCTCGCGCTTTTGCGCCGGATAGAGCGGGAGAATCCGCACAAGCCGCCGATCGGGCGGTCGCGACGCATCGCCGATGAACCCGCCCGTTTGGGGCAGGACCCGCAGCTGGCCTTTCCCGCGAGCGAGCTCTCGGAGGCAGAGACCAGCTCCAAGGGGCTGCCGGACGTGCGTGCCCAGTTCATCGGTTTTTTCGGCGGCAACGGTGCGCTGCCGCTCAATACCACCGAAGACGTTCTGCGCTGGCGGGAGCATGGCGAAGACGCCTTCGTCCATTTCACCGATATTTTCGCGACGCGCTTTTACCAGTTCTTCTATCGCGCCTGGTCCGACGCCCATGCGGTGACGCAATATGACCATGCAGAGGGCAACCGTTTCGGCGGCTATGTCGCGGCTTTGTCGGGGGTCGGCACGCCGGCTTTCTTCGATCACGACCGTTTTCCCGATCTGGCGCGCCTGCCGCTGGTCTCGATTTTCGGCGGCCGCGTGCGCAGTCCGGTGCGGCTCCAGCAGATGCTGTCCCACTACTTCGGCCTGCAGGTCGTGGTCGAGGAAAACGTTCCCGCATGGATGGAATTCGACGCCGAGGATCACAGCCTTTTAGGGCAAAGCGGCTCGTCCTTGGGGCGCTCGACCTATCTGGGCGCGCGGGTCCGCTCGGTCGGAGAAAAGGTGCGTCTGCATGTGCGGACCCGCAGTCTGGCCGAGTATCGCAGCTTTCTTCCGGGGGCGGAAAACTTCGGCCAGATGGCCAACGTCGTCTTTTGGTACCTCGGCAAAAGCTTCGACGTGGAGATCGCTTTGTCGCTGCCGCAATCGGAAGTTCCTCCGGCGCAGCTCGGGAAAAGCGCCGATCTGGGATGGATGGCCGCTTTGCCGCGACCCAAGAAAAGCAAGAAGACCAAACGGGCCGCCAAGGCCCCCGAGTTTGTCGAGGCGGCGCGTTTCGCGCTCGCCCTCGACAGCGGAATGAGCAATGCGGCCCTCGCGCCGCAAAACGGCAGGAAGTCAGCATGACCGCGATCAGCATCGAAAAATTCGCCGGCAAGATGAACCGTCTTGGCTATGACGCTTTCCTTCAGGCCATGCGCCATGCGCGCGGAGAGGGGAACCGCAATGTCGAGCTGTGCCACTGGCTGTTCTATGCGGTTTCCAGCCAGAACAGCGACATTTCCGTAACGCTGCGCGAGCTGAAGCTGGACCGTGGGCGCATGCTCAAAGACCTCGACAAGACCATGGCCGAGTTGCGCAAGAATGTGACCGAAGTGCCGGGCATTTCGCAAAGCCTTGCGGATGGTCTGAATCACGCCTGGACCTATGCCACGCTCTTTTTTGGCGAGACCCAGATCCGCACCGGCCACCTGCTCGTTGCGCTGTTGAACGACGGCAATCTGCGGCGCGAATTGCTGCTGAACTCCGGCGTTTTCGGGGAGATTTCGGTCGATCAGCTCGGCAAGGAGGCGCGGGGCCTTTGGCAGTCCTCGGACGAGGAAGAAATGCGCCCGATGGACGGCTCGGGGTTGACTGCTGCGGGCACGGGGGGCGAGCGTTCCGACAATGCGACCACCGCGCTCGGCCGTTTCTCGGTCGATATGACGGCGGATGCCGCGGCGGGCAAGATGGACCCGATCCACGGCCGCGACGATGAAATCCGCCAGATCATCGACGTTTTGATGCGTCGCCGCCAGAACAACCCGATCCTGACCGGCGAGGCCGGCGTGGGCAAAACTGCCGTGGTCGAAGGTTTCGCGCAGCGTCTGGCTGCGGGCGATGTGCCGCCCGCGCTGAAGGGCATGCGGCTTCATATGCTCGATATCGGCGCGATGCAGGCCGGTGCCAGCATGAAAGGCGAATTCGAACAGCGCCTGCGCTCGGTCATCGACGAGGTGCAATCCTCGCCGACCCCGATCATTTTGTTCATCGACGAGGCCCATACGCTTGTGGGTGCGGGCGGTGCGGCGGGGACCGGCGATGCCGCGAACCTGCTGAAACCCGCGCTCGCACGCGGGACTTTGCGCACGATCGGCGCGACGACCTGGGCCGAATACCGCAATTATTTCGAGAAAGACCCCGCCCTGACCCGCCGTTTCCAGCCGGTTCAGGTCGACGAACCCGATGTCGAAAAAGCGAGCTATATGATCCGCGGCATCCTTGCCCCGATGGAGGCACACCACAAGGTCCGCATCTCGGACGAGGCGGTCGTGGCGGCGGTCAAACTGTCGGCGCGCTATATTCCGGCACGGCAATTGCCCGACAAGGCGGTCTCGCTTCTGGATACGGCCTGCGCGCGGGTGGCGGTCAGCCAGTCCTCGACGCCGGCGCGCATCGCCGATCTGCGTGACGCGATCAATGCGCTCGATACCGAGATCGGTGCGAAAACCGCCGCCGAGGATCTGGGCGAGCGTGCCGACGATCGTTTGGCCGAGGCCCGCGCCGATCGTGACGCCAAAGCCGCCGAGCTGGTCGGGATCGAGGCGCAATTCGAGGCCGAAAAAGCCGTGGTCGACGAAATCGTCGCGCTGCGCGCCCGTCTGGCCGAGGATGCGGGAGAGGATTTCGACGCCGACGCCACCCGCGCCGAGATGACCGCGAAAATGGCCGAACTCGCCGCGACCCATCCCGACGAGCGCATGGTCTATGCCCATGTCGACGAACAGGCCGTGGCCAGCGTCATCAGCGATTGGACCGGCATTCCGGCGGGCCGCATGGTCGCCGACGAATTGCAGGCCATTCTGGGCCTCGCCGATCACCTGAAAGAACGCGTCATCGGCCAGGACCACGGTCTTCAGATGATCGCGAAACGGGTGGAGACCAGCCGCGCGGGCCTTGGCAACCCAAACAAGCCGATCGGGGTTTTCATGCTCACCGGCCCTTCGGGTGTCGGCAAAACCGAAACCGCGCTGGCTTTGGCGGAACAGCTTTACGGTGGCGAGCAGAACGTCATCACCATCAACATGTCCGAATTCCAAGAGGCCCATTCCGTCAGCCTGCTGAAAGGCGCGCCCCCCGGCTATGTCGGCTATGGCGAGGGTGGCCGTCTGACCGAGGCCGTGCGGCGCAAGCCCTATTCGGTCGTGCTGCTCGACGAGGTCGAAAAGGCCCATCCCGATGTCCACGAGCTGTTCTTCCAGGTCTTCGACAAGGGCATGATGGAGGACGGCAACGGTCGCGCCATCAACTTCCGCAATACGCTGATCCTGCTGACCTCGAATGTCGGCACGGATGTGATCATGCGCATGGCCGATGACGGCGCGGTCACGCCCTCGGTCGAGGTGCTGGAGGATGTCCTCAAGCCGGAACTCCTCAAGGTCTTCCCGCCCGCGCTTTTGGGCCGCATCGTGACGATCCCCTATTTCCCGCTTGGCCGCGAGGTTTTGGCGGGGATCACGGGGCTCAAGCTTGGGGCGATCGTCAAGCGGATGCGCGATGCGCATGGCGCGCGGCTGGCTTACGGCGACGAGGTGGTGGCCCATATCGTCGATCAGGCCCGCGATCCCGACAGCGGCGGCCGCATGATCGACAACATCATCACCAACTCGATCCTGCCCGATCTCTCGCGTCAGGTACTGGCCCGCATGGTCGAGGGCGGCGCGATGGAGGATGTGACGATCACTCTGAAAGACGGAGCCTTCGATTACGTCTTTGGCGCTCCGACCCCAGCCGCGTCGGATGCAGCCCCCAAGGCGAAAGCCGCCAAGCCCGCCGCCGCGAAGAAAAAGCGCAGCAAGGCCGGCGAAGCGAAAGAGGGTGCCGAGGCGTAACGCTCCGCACGACAAAAGCGGGGTCGGTCAGCGGATGTAAAGGCTGACCACCCCGAGCCGCGCCGCATCGTCCAATTCGGCATCCAGCGCGGCAAAGAAGGTCGCTGCATCGCGACCGGCATTCTGCGTCACGCTTTGCAGCGGTCGCGGCGTCGCAATCGCGATCAAGAGTTGGTTGGTGTCGCGCGCGCTGCCTTCGCGCGCCATCGGCACGTCGAAGGTGACGCGTCCGCCTTGCACAGTCAGAAAGCGGCGCAGATCCTGCACCACCCCATTATCGTCAACCAACAGCAAGGTGTTGTAATAGCCCGCGCCCTTCTCGATCCGTCCGGTGGCGCTTTCGCCGCTGGCAATATCGGCGGCGCTCAAACTGATCGGCAAAGCGAAGGCCGGATAGCTCGCATTGCGGCGCAGGAAGGTCACGCCGGGGCATTGGCGGTTGTCGAGTAGGACGGGCCTGCCCGCAGGAGCCGCATCCATCCCGCTTCCGACCTCGGCCACAAAGGGCGCGACTTCGCGGTCATTGGCGGTCAGCACCGTGAGCGAGAGCGTGCCGTCCTGCAACTGCGGCAGCGCGAGCAGGCAGGCGCTTTGCAACTGCGCCCGCAGCCGCGCGACGAGATCGGCAAAGCGGGGATCGACGGGATCGCTGCTGCCTGATTGTGCGGGCGGTGCCTCGGGGACGGGTCCTGCCTCGCCGCCCGTTGCCGCATCGGTAGCCGTGGCCAGCTCGCGCGCGAGATCGGGCAAAGCGACCGAGGGCAGATCGGCCGCGAGCGTAACGATGCTTGCTTCGCTTTCTGGCTGGACCTGCGCAGGCGGTTGGGCCTGCGCCTGACTCTCGGCGCCGGTCGGAGGCAGCGGCGTCAGCACCTCCGGCTCGGGTTGGGTCTCGGTCAGAACCTCTGCGGGTGGCGTGATCTCGGGCGCGGCAGGATCTCCGGTTTCGCCCTCTGCCGGTGTGTCGGGAAAGAGCGTTTCGATGGTGATCTCTGGCTCGGGTGGTGGCTCGAAGCGGGTCAGGGCCCGCAGATCGGGCTGGTACAGCACCCCCGCGATAGCCGCGCCATGCAGAGCCAGCGAGATCGCGGTGGCCTGAAGCCAATAACGCCGACCGTTGGCCCCGCCCGCCCCGATCACAGCGACGGGCCTTGCCGCAGGGTGACCAGCCGCAGCCGGTAGGGCTCCAGTTCCGGCCGGTTCAGCGCCGCGATCAGCTGGCTTGCAGGGGCTGCGCGGTCAAGGACCAGAAAGACGTCGCCCTCCACCGCTTCTTTCTCGAGAGCCAGCGGCAGGAGCTCGGGGGTGATCGCCTCGCCGTCGAGGCTCCATTCTCCGCTGCGGTCGATCACCAAAAGCGGCTTGGGCAGACGTTCAAGCGGCAGAGCCGAGGTTTCCGACAGATCGACTTCGCCCATTTCGGCATATTCCTGACCCGAGACCACGAAGAAAAAGATCAGCAAAAGCACGATGTTCACAATGGCCATCGAGACGTCGATATGGGCGTTTTTGCGGCGGGGCGGCAGGCGCAGACTCATGGCGCGAGCCCCGCCGCGCCGTCTGCCACGCGGACCGCAGTGATGTTGTGTGCGGCCAGAATTTCGAGGATCGAGACCATCATCTGGACCGAAGCGCCTTTCTGCGCGACCAGCAGCACATCGCCGGTCTTCTGCCGCTCGAGCGCCTCGGCCAAAGTCGGGATCGTGTCGATCGCAAAGCGCTGACCGTTGGCGACGATACTGTCGGCATTGACCGACCAGACGGCGGTGGCCATCGGATCGGAGGTCTCGGGACCGCCCGCCGCGCCGCCGTTTGCCTCACTGCCGCCGCCGGTGCTTGATAAAGCGCCGCTGCGGATCGTCATTAGCGAATAGGGCGCCATATTCGCCGAGAGCATGAAAAAGACCAGCAGCTGGAACATCGTATCGGCCAGCGGCGTCAGCGAAAACCGGTAGCGGCGGCTCGAGCGGGCAAGCTCGATCTTGTGGCTGCCCCGCGCCATATGCTCAACGCCCCTGCGCCGAGGCGACGCGGCCGTGGATCGCGGCAGAGATCACCATTTCCATCGAGAGCCGCTCTTCCTCGATCCGGCCCTCGAGCCAGTTCGCGAAGAAATAGGCCACCAGCGCGATCGCCAGCCCCAAGGCGGTCGTGGTCAGCGCCGTCCAGATCCCGTTCGCAAGCAGGCGCGGATCGGCCATTTGCTGGGATTGCGCAAGATTGCCGAAAGCGTCGATCATGCCGATCACCGTGCCCAACAGTCCCAGCATCGGGGCGCCCTGAACCACCGCTTCGAGAAGGCGCATGCGCGAACCCATCGCGGTCAGTTCGAAAAGCGCGGTCTGACGACCCAGTTCTTCGCCATAGCCGCTATCGCCCGGCCGCGCCCGCAGCCCCGAGATGACGCCGCCCAAAACGCGCGCCAGAACCGAATTTTCGGCTGCGACCTTGCGCACGGCCTCGTTCGGGCGGCCGTTGAGCCAATCGTCGAGGATCTCGTCGGCAATGCGGTGGCGCCCCAGGCCCATGCGGCGGAATTGCAGGACTTTGAAGACGACGACGGTCGCGGTCATGACCGACAGGATCGCAAGCGCGATGAAGACCACCACAGTCGAGGCGGTCAGATCGGAGAAATTCGTAGGCAGGAACATGGGCGGGAGGGGTCCTATAATCCGAAGGCGATGGTGCCGAGCGAGCGGGCGGTCAGCCGGCTGAGGCAAAGGTCGGGCGCGTCGCTGCCGTCGGCAAGACGGCAATCGGCAACATCGTTCACAACGATCCGCGCGATCTCGGAGCAGGTCCGGCCGGGCAGCTCGAACAGGGCGACGCGGGTCTTGCCGGCGGGCAGGGCTCCGAAATCGAGGATCGGCAGCCCGCGTACCACGCCCGCCTGATCGAAGACCGCGACCTGCCATGCGGCACGCGCCAGCGGCTGGCCGGTTTCATTGCTGGTGACCATGGTCAACTGGCAGCCTCCGCCGGCCGAATCTTCGGCGGCATTCAACTCGAGCACCATGCCGCCGGTGTCGAATTCCGTCGCCGGTGCGGGCGCTGCCCCATTTGCTGCCGCGCCGGTTGTGTTCTGCTCCGTGGTACCGGTTTCCTGCGCGTAGCCCGCGACGGGCGTCACCACGGCGACCGTCACGGAGGTGGCGAAAGCCGTCAGGGCATAAAGAATCGCGCGGGTCATTCGTGCTCCTGCTCGGGGTCGGATCGGGGCGCACCCGTCGGGTAAAAGAGTGGCCAAAGCTGCCGGAACGTGCGGATTCGCGTCTCTGCTCATGGCCTTTTGACGGGACATATCACGTCAGACATGTTAGCTCAATTCGCGGGTGAAATGGACAAGGCGATAGGGGAAGGATGCACGGACTGCGGTTCCTGGCATTGATCGGAGCAACCCTTGCGGGTTGGGCGGGGGCCGCCCTGCCTGCGGCTGCCTCGTTCAAATTGTGCAACCAATCCTATGATGTGCTCAATATCGCCATCGGCCAACCCGCTGCCGAAAGCGCGGGAACAAGTCGCGGGCCCGAGGATTTCGTCACGCGGGGCTGGTGGCGCGTCGCCCCGAACCAATGCGCGACCCTGCTGCGCGATCGGCTGCAATCGCGCTATTTCTACGTTTTCGCGGCCGATGTTTTCGGCAAGGAGGCTCTCGCCGGTGCGGTGCCGCTTTGCGTTGCACCGCGCCGCTTCGCGATCGACCGGCAGGGCGATTGCCTCGTGCGCGGCTTTCTCGACGCGCGGTTTCTCGAAGTCGACACGGAAGAGCAAAGCGACTGGACGGTCTTTGTCTCGCCGCGTCCGGGCTGAGGTGGGCACGGGGCGGCGATGGACAAGCTGATGCGACATCTGATGCTGACCTGCCTTGCGGCGGCAGGTTGGGGCGCTTGGGCCGCGCCCTCGCTCGGCCGCGAGGTCTATGTCGTCACCGGCCGCGATGCGGGTCTGGCGACTGCGCCCGATATCGCGCGGGTCGAAAGCTTTTGGCGCGAACGCGGTACGACGGCGCTGCGCGTCGAGGCGGGGGCGCTTGATGACGCGCCCGCCGTCGCTACGGCTTCAGCGGAAAGCGCCGACCGGCTGATCTATTACAGCGGACCGATCGGGCGTGGGGACGGCGGGCTTGTGTTGGCCGATCGTTCGGGGCCGGTCGCTGCGGCGGTGCCGGTCGAAAGCGTGCTGGAAGCAGGGGCCGACCCGCGTCCGACCACGCTCATCATCAATCATTGCGGCACGAACATGAACATTTCTCCGCGCGATTTCGGCTTTGAAGGTGATTGGATCGTGGCCTATCCGGTCTCGTCGAGCTGCGTGCCCGAGACCGTGGCGAACCGCGCTTTGGCGGCTCTGGCGGGCCCGCGCGAAGGCTGGGTCGGGGCGTTGCAGGCGGCGGGGATGATGGTTGCGCGGCCGCTCGCACCGGGAAGCGCGCCCGCAGGTGCGAGGCGACCGGGCGCACCCGCGCTTCAGGCGGTGCGCAACGACAGTATCGTGATCACAACCCTGCGCCCGTCCGCTCCGGCCAGCCCGCGCATCGCTGCCCGCGCGCCCGATGGCGCGGGGGAGATCGTGACGGTCTCTGCCCGACCCCGCGATCTGGCGGCGGCCCTGCCCGCGCAGGGCGGCACCGTGCAGAACCCGCCCGCTTCGGACACTGCGCCTTTGGTTGAAGGCGGCGGCGACCGTCTGGTCCAGCCGCTGCGCGCGGGTCTCCCCCAGCCGTCGATCATCGTGGGAGAGCCGGCTTTGCGCGCGGATGATGTCGCGGCCGCGCCCTTGCCGCCGCGTGATGCGATGGGGGTGAGCCACGAGCTGCGCGCGACGCTCAGGCGCGAGGATGCCGCAGCTTTCGCCGATCTGCTCGAGCAGGGCGCGTTTGATCCCGATGCCGACCGCATGGCCGCCGCCATCCAGACAGAGCTTTTCCGGATGTCATGTTATGCCTCGACGGTCGACGGGCTCTGGGGGCGCGGTTCGGTCACTGCGGTCGAGCGTTACTTTGCCGCAGCCAACCAGCGTGCGCCCTCCACAAGGCCCGAGGTGGGGCTTTACCGTGCGATCATCTCGGGCCCCGACCTGACCTGTCCCGCTCCGGTGGCCGCGCCGGCCGCCGCGCAGACGCGCGGCAACCCTGCCGCATCGGGGGCGGGGCGCGGGGGCGCCAACAGCCGAAATCAGGTCGAGCGGCGCAATACCCCGAGCAATGCGGGCCGCCGACAACCCGCCGCGAACCCGCCAGCTGCTGCGACGCCTGCCACGCCTGGCCGCCGCACGATTGCGCCCAATTTCGGCGGTTCGGGGATGTTCCGGTAGGCGGTGATGCTCCAGATCGACCCGCAATTTCGCCAGATGGGCAAGGGCGCGCGGCGCAGGCGCAGACGGATCGGTGCGATCCGCGTCACAGTGGCTGCGGCGGCGCTCGTGGGGGCGCTTGGCCTGTTGTGGCACCAGACCGGCCCTTGGCCTGTCCTGACGCGGCTTTTGCCGGATGCGGCGGGCGGCGGCGATCTCGAGCAGCAAATCGTCCAGACCGAGAGCGAATTCGACATCGCGCCGGTGGTGCGCGGCGATACTTTCACCGATATCGCGGGCGATCCCATGATCATTCAGGGCGAGAGCAGCGAGGCCGACAGCGGCACGCTTTTGCCGGGTCCCGCCGATCTGAGCCCGATCCGCGTCGGGGCTCCTGCACCCGACCGGCTCGCCATGGTCTCGGAGGATCTCTATCTGCGCGAACGCCGGCTGGTGGCGGCCCTGCCCTCGACGCGCGAGGAGTTCGCGCTGTTTCAGGCCGAGCGCAGCCGCGAGCGGCTGATGACCGTCGCGGCAAGCGCCGATGCGGGTCAGGAGGCGGGCGGCACCACGACCGCGCTTGATCCCGCGGGCCGCAACAGCTCCAGCATCGCCTTTACCCGCGACGGTGCGACGCGGATGCCGCTGTGGCAGGATCTTATCGTGCAAATCCGCATCCCCAGCGATATTGCGACCCTTCTTGGCGACAACGGCTTTGATCTTGCCGACGCCGCGCGGGTGAAGGCGCGCATGGTCGCCCAGCTCGACATCCCCGAGGAACTGCCGCGCGGATCCCTTCTGGCTTTGCGCTACCGGATGCAGGCGGGACGGCGCGAGATCATGCAGCTCTCGCTTTACAACAGCGGGACCTATGTCGGGGCTTTGGCGATCGGGGCGACGGGGCAGCTGGTCACGGCGGCTGATCCTTGGGCCGACCAGCCCTTGCTCGGCCAATCGGTCGAAGAGGATCTCGCGGGGGACCGCCCGCAGTTCCGTCTGCTCGACGTGATCTATTCGGCCGCATTGCGCAACGGCGTGCCGGGTCCGGTCATCGGCGAGGCGATCGCGCTGATGGCCAAAGTCTATGACCTCGACGCTTTCGCGGCCGAGGGCGACCGGATGCAATTGCTCTATGCCACCAACCCCGGTCCGGGCGCGGATGCCGCGGGGCGGGTGCTTTACATCGGCGTGACCGGACCGTCGGGGGCCAAACGCTGCTATGTCGTGCCGCAAAAGAGCGGCGGCTACGATTGCTTCGCGCCGGGTGCGCGGGTGGTGGTCAGCGCGGGTCAGCCCAGCATGGTCGCGCCGGTTTCGGGCATTCTGACCACACGCTTCTCGCCTCCGGTCGAGGGGGCGCCCGAGGGCGGCGGCGCGGTGGTCTGGCAGGCGGCGCAGGGCACGCCGGTGGTGGCGATCGCGGCCGGCCGCATCGGCGCGTTGAACCCGCCCGCCGAAAAAGGCGGATCGGCCAGCCTGACGGTCGAACATGCCGACGGCTTTGCAAGCGAGTATTCCGGCCTGACCGAGCTGCCGCCGAGCGTGGTGCGCGGGGCCGAGCTCAAGGCGGGCGCTGTCATCGGCAAGATCGCGGCGGGCGACGCCAAGGGCGATACCGGCCTGACCTTCCGCATGCTCAAGGACGGCAAACCCGTCGATCCGGTGCCTTTGTTGTCGGGGGGCACCGAGGTTTTGGCCTCGAATGCGGTGGAAATGCTGATCTCGCGCATCATCCATGTCGAGAGCGGCGGCAATGCGGCGGCCAAAAACCCGCTTTCGACCGCGACCGGCCTTGGCCAGTTCATCGAGAGCACATGGCTGCGGATGATGCGCAGCTATCGCCCCGATCTGGTCGCAACGCTGGATCGCGGGCAATTGCTCGACCTGCGGCTCGAGCCTGCGCTGTCGCGCCAGATGGTGCGTCACCTCGCGCAGGAGAACGAGGCCTTCTTGCGCGCGCGTGGCCATCAGATCACGGCGGGCAATCTTTATCTCGCGCATTTTCTCGGCCCGCTCGGGGCCAGTCAGGTTCTGGGAGCGGATCCGGCGGCCTCGGTGGGGCAGGTCATGGGGCAGGGCGTGGTCGCGGCGAACCCTTTCCTGCGCAATTATACCGTCGCCGATCTGCGCAATTGGGCCGCGCGCAAGATGGATGCCCGCGCCGTCAGCGCGGCTGCGGCCATTCCCGAGACGGTCGAGGTCAAGGCCTCGCCCGAGGTCGAGCATTTCATGGCCCAGATGAATGCGCTGCTGGGTGATCCGCAGGGCTGAAGCCGCAGGCATCGGCACGGGTGTCGTCGGGGAGCGCGGCGGGCAGGTTGCGGGCCCTGACCGGCATTCGGGCAACCAGAGACAAGATTTCCGCTTTTTGCCCTGATTTATTCGCTTAATTACACTGGGTGCTATCGAATTATATGTTCGTTAATGTTAACGAGAATCGATTACAAGCATTTGGAGCATTGCCGATCCATGTCTCGCGATTTTGAACTAGTTTCCTCGGTCGCCTTTAGTCGTCGTGCGAGATACATGCTGACAACTGCGCTGATTACCCTCGCTGTGCCGGTTTTGCTCTCCGGTATGGCTCATGCCGAGGATCTTTACCTCAACAACGGTCCCGCCAACTCGAACGAGTACACGCAGGAGTCGGGCGTCTGGGACGAGAATGCGCGGATCTGGTCGCGGCAAAACGATTTCGGTAGCCGCAGACGGCTTGATCGGGGCGATACGGCGATTTTGGTCGCACGTCCGAATGCATCACCCGGCGACATTCGACTCACCCTTGCGGGTGAAGTCGTCGCGCGGGAGTTGCGCATCGATTCCAGCGGCTACGCGCTTGTGAGCGACGGAGACCGGGACACCATCTTTCGCGGTGCATGGATGCAGGGCGCCAGTGGTCCGGAACTGCGGTTGGTTTTCCCCGGCTCGAATGGCGATGCTTCGCGGACATTGGACCTCGCTGTGGCCCTTGGCGGCAACATCATCGTGCAGGGGCCGGGACAGATCAATTATAGCGGCGAGTCCAGAGCGCAAACAGGCTCGGGCTTCGACACCAACGGCATGACGCACCTCAATATTCGCGGTCTGTCGAGCTTTGCGACGACCGGAACGACGGCGGGGCAGCTGAACGTCGACGGCCGCTTCATGTTGAGCGGCGCGGGCTCTCATGCCGGGAATGCCGATATCCGCCAAGGCGGAACCGTCTCGGGCGAGGGGGTTCTGGACGGCACTGTGACAAACAACGGAACCTTGAACGCCGATCGCGGCGCGAGCGGGGGCAGCAATACCTTGTCGACCGGCGCGGTCACCAACGGCGAGACCGGCGTGATCGGTGCGGATGCCGATTCGACGCTGAGAGCCACGTCGATCGACAGCAACGGCGGGATTGTAAACGCGACGAACCGCGGCACGATCACGATTGCGCAGGACGGAAGGCTGACCAACAACGGCGATGGTGCGCTGAATGTCACCGGCGGCGGCGCGTTCAACGGTGCGGTAGACAACAAGGATACGGGAACGGTTTCCGTCAACACGGGCGGGGTTCTGACGGGTGACATCATCAGCAGCGGCGAGGGCGATGTCACAGTCGGGGCCGACGGGCGCGTTGTCGGCAACATTTCCAACGAGAGCGACACAAGCACCGTCACCGTCGCAGAAAACGGCCGGATCGAGGGCAATATCACCCGAAACGACGGCACGGCGACGATTGACGGGCGGGTCACCGGCGATGTTCGGAACTCGGCCTCGACGGGCGACGTGGTGGTCGGTGGAAGCGGCCGGATCGGCTCTTTGACGGTCACGAACGGCACTGCGACCGTCAATGGTACGGTCGACGGCAGGGTCGATGTTGGTGCGAACGGAACGGTGGTTCTTTCGGATAACTCCACCTCGGGGAATGTCGTCAACCGCGGCAATGTGACCATCGCGGGCGACGTCGTGGAAGGGGTCGACAACTTCCGCGACGCAACCCTCGGCAGCACGACGGCGAATGATCGTGCTGTCATTGTCGGTGACTACAGAAACCGTGAGGGTGCCGAAACGACCCTGATCGGCAGCACTCTGGTAAGTGGTAACTTCACGAACGCGGGCAATCTGTCGGGTCAGGCTGCGGCGGATACCACGCTCGATATCGCCGGCACGTTCGAGAGCACCGGCAGCATCACCGGAGTCGACTCCTCCGTCGGGTCGGCGACGATTACCATCACTGCCGCCCAGGTCTTTTTTGGTGCCTCCCATGTTCTGAGCGGGAATGTCGTGATCAACGGCGCCATCGCGAATGGCGGGACCATTCTCTATGACGACACGGCCGGACATGCGATGAACGGGTCGCTGATGAATACGCCCGGCGGCACCGTGGATGTGATCACGTCGTTGAACGGCAACGGCAACAACGTCATCAACCACTCGAATTACAACGTGATGGCGGGCGGAACGGCCACGGGGATCGATCACTTCGCCAACCGTCAAGGCGGGACGCTCGATATTCGGGCGGATGCTGCGACGGGGACGACCGGTTCGCTCACCGCGACGACGATCACCAATGATGTCGGAGGCACGATCAATAACGCAGGGACTTTGACCGCCGACTTGCTCCGGTCGAGCGGGACGCTGAACAGCACCGGCACGCTCAACGGCAGGGTCGCTATCGGTCGCGCCGGAGATGCCGTCCTTTCAAACGTCATTACCGGACAGCTGCACAATAGCGGCGATTTCTCCACCGGCGGCAACCTGTCCGTCGGCGGTTTCGTCAATGCGGGAGAGGGGGAGATCGTTGCGGGGCATGTGATGACCGTTCAGGGTCCGCGTGCCGAAAACACGGTCGGGACCTTGACGGTGAACGGCACTTTGGCCGGATCTCTGCTCAACCGTGATAATGGGACGGTGGTGCTGGGCGGCGGTACGGTTACGGGCGATGTCGCCAACCGGAGCGGGATGTTCACCGGTGCGGGCAATGTTCTGGGAACAATGACGAACCAGGCCGACGGCACCATTGACGTGGATCGCGGCAATACGCTGACCGTAACCGGTACGACGACCAACCGCGGCACCATGGATATCGGAGGGACCTACGCCGGCGCGATCTCCAACGTCGAGGGCGGAACGATCGCGCTTGATGGCGGCGCACTGACGGGCGCTGTCGACAACCAGGCCATTTTGACCGGCAACGGCAGTCTGACCCAACGGCTGGTCAACAGCGGCGCCGGACGCGTCGTGGCCGGTGCAGGCCAGACCCTCGATTTGCAGGGCGGCGTCGATAACCGCGGCGAAATCGCGCTGAGCGGTGGCACCATCAACGGGGTGATCGACAACCAGCTTCTCGTCGGCGGAAACGGCACGCTGACGGGGCTGCTCAACAATATGACGGGCGGCGTGGTCGAAGTGGACCGCGGCGAACGGCTCCAGCTGAACGGAGGGGCGAGCAACATCGGCACCTTCAACGTGGCCGGTCGCGTAGCGGGCGATATCGACAACCAGACTGCCGGCGTGATCGCCCTGAATGGCGGTAATCTCGAAGGCACCGTCACCAATACCGGCTCGATTTCCGGCGGAGGTCAGGTGAGCGGGGTGGTCACCAACCAAGGCACAGGCACCGTCACGGTTGCAAACAGCGACCGGCTGAATGTGACCGGCCGTATCGACAACACCGCGACCATCAGCGTTGCGGGCCGGTTGGCGGGGCAGATTGCCAACCTTGATGGCGGCACGCTTGCTTTTCAGGGCGGCATTCTCGAAAACGGCCTGCGCAACGGCGGTACGATCACCGGAACCGGCCTGATCGAGGGCCGTCTGGATAACCTCGGTTCGGGCGTGGTCGATATCGCGCGGGGCCAGCAGCTCGCGGCGCGGAACGGGACCGTGAACCAAGGACGGGTCACGGTCGCCGGCCAACTTGACGGCGCGCTGAACAATACGACCGGTACGGTCACGCTGGATGGCGGCGTGCTGACCGGCGCGGTGACCAACAACAACCGGCTGGAAGGGCGCGGATCCCTGCTGCAGGGCCTAACCAACAACGGCACTGCCGAGCTTTCCGGTATGATCGCGGGCCGGACGGAGAACAACGATACGCTGACCACCACGGGCGATCTTCGGGTAGAAACGCTGGTGAACAATGCCGATGCGACCACGCTTGTCAGCTCCGGCACGAGGCTTTCGACCGCGAATACGATTGCCAACAACCAGGACGCGACGCTGACGGTCGATGGCGTGGTTGCCTTCGACAGCAATCGCGCGCCCGATCCCAATGTCGCCCTGATCGACAATGCGGGCACGTTGAGCGGGTCCGGCCGTGTCGATGGTGTGGTGCTCAATCGCGGCATTCTCGACATGACCGGCACGATCAACCGCATCGTCAACGAGGGCGAGGCAACGCTTTCCACCGGCGAGACCCTGAGCACGACCGGCGGTGTCCAGAACGGGAATCTTCTGACCAACGCGGGCCGTCTCAACAGCAACGTGACCAATGAAGCGACCTTTGTTTCGAGCGGTGTGATGAACGGCACCCTGAGCAATATCGAAGGCGGCACCGCCACCCTGAGCGGGAGCGTCAGCGCAATCGAGAACGGGGGGAGCTTGCAAACGGCGGGTGATCTCTCGGTGCGCCGCATGCTCAATATCGCGGATGTGCGGGTTCAGGAGGGCCACAATCTGACCGCGGCCGAAATGGTGCGCAACAGCGGCACCCTCGCGCTGGCGGGGCGTCTGACCGGCGATCTGGGCAATACCGGCACGCTGGCGCTCGAGCGGGGCGTCGTTGACGGGAGTGTCACCTCCAACGGGCAGATCACGGGAGCGGGCCGGATCACCGGAACGCTTTTCAACAATGCCGATCTGACGCTGAACGATCGTCTGCGGGTCGGCACGCTGCAGAACAACCGCCGCCTGACGGTTGCGCGCGGCAGAGCGCTGGTCGCGGACGAGGCGGTCGTGAACCTCGGGACCTTCGATCTGCTCGGCCAGTTGCAGGGCAATCTGGTGAACGAGGCGGGCCATGTCGCCAATCTCGGGGGCCGGACCGCCAATAACGGCGCGCTGATCAGCGGCAATGTCGCCAATGCGGGGCGCTTGAACCTGCATGACATGACCATCGGCGGCGTGCTGACGAATACCGGCGACGTCAATATGCAGAACCGCAACGACAGTGGTCGCCTCAATGTCGCGGGGATCGCGGGGAACGGCGAATACCGCCTCGACCTCGACCTCGAGCAGATGACGGCCGACCGCATCACCGTCAGCGGTGGTCCGGTGACCGGCAACCTGTCCTTCGATTTCGACATTCTGTCCAACTCGACCGTCAACCGCGTTGGCGAGCGGGTCACGATCATGGATCTCGACCCGAGCCAGCGCAACAGTTTCACCTTCGGCTATGATCCGATCTCGCTGTCCTCGGCGCGGGTGGTCTACGAGATGGTGCGCAATCCGGGCAGCGGCGATCTCGAGGTCGTCAGCGGTACCAACCCGGCGATCGGCGCGCTGCTCGGCAACGTCGCCCTGACCCATTCGTTGATCGGTTCGGTCATCAACCGGCCCAACAGCCCCTATGTCGTCGGCATGGCCTATGAGGACGAAGAGAAGCCCTGCGGCATCGGCTCCTGGGGCCGCGCCTTGGGCGGTACGGCCACGGCAAACGGCGCGACCGACAACGGCGTCGCAAGCTATGACAGCGAGGTGAAGGCCAAGTATTACGGTATGCAGGTCGGCACAGACCTTGCCTGCTTCAACGGCCATTTCAACGGTTGGAACATGGCCTTCGGCGCGCTTCTGGGGGTCAACCAAGGCACGACCGACCAGCCCAACTATCTGGGAACGACGCAGAATTCGGCT
The DNA here is from genome assembly GCF_042430175.1 of Paracoccus cavernae. Taxonomy (NCBI): domain Bacteria; kingdom Pseudomonadati; phylum Pseudomonadota; class Alphaproteobacteria; order Rhodobacterales; family Paracoccaceae; genus Paracoccus; species Paracoccus cavernae. Next base: position 53,402 of record NZ_JBHMDZ010000048.1, read on the forward strand.
TCGCGCACGCTGGCGTCGATCACCACCTCGGACTTCGACCAGATTTATGGCGGCGTCTATGTGACGGCGACCAAAGACAACTGGACCGTCGATCTGCAATACCGCCACGAGGTTACCAATTTCGATATCGACAACCGCGCGGTCGCCGGCAACTCGCTCGGCCTGTCGGATGCGAATTTCTCCAGCCGCGCCAATACGATCAGCGGCGCGCTGAGCTATATGCTCCCGATCGCCGAGACCGGCTGGCAGTTCGTTCCTTCGGCGGGCTTTGCCTGGTCGAAATTCTCGATCGACGACATCCGCTTCACCGACGGCTACAAGCTCGAATTCGAGGACGGCGACCGCAAGGTCGGCTTCTTCGGCGGCACGGTGACCAAAACCTATGTCGATATGGCGACGGATTCCGCGCTCAACGTCTTTGCCACCGGAACCTATTACAAGGATTTCGCCGACGAGACGCGCTCGATCTTCTCGCTCGAGAGCGATCCGGACTTTGCGCCGCAATACCTGAAATCGGACCATCTCGGCGCCTATACCGAGGTGAGTGTGGGTGCCAACTACGTCAAGATCCTTTCGGGGCAATTCGGCAAGGCGCGCCAGCTCAGCGCGGGGACGCGGATCGATGCGCGCTTTGGCGACAATCTCGACAGCGTCGGCGTGACCGGCCAGATCCGACTGCAGTTTTGATCGCGCTCACCGACATATGAAGCAAGAATGCCGGCGTCGAGGGAACTTTCCCGTGACGCCGGCGTCATGAATTTAAACGGATTGAAAGATCATTAGCCGATGTCCTGGTTCAGTAAAGTCGCGTGGAAAGAAGGGCTGTTCCTTCAGCCGCATCATTTGCAGCAGTCCGATCGCTATGTCGAAAACCTGATCCAGTCGCGCACACGCGTGATCACGCCCTATCCCTGGGGCGTGGTCGAGATGGTGATGGATCGCGATCAGGCGCAGCAGGGGCGCATCGCCTTGCGTTCGGTGTCGGGGATGATGCCGGACGGCACGCCCTTCGACGCTCCGGGCACCAGCCCGCTGCCTTTGCCCGCAGATGTGCCCGATGATGCGGCGGGGATGTTCATCTGGCTGACGCTTCCCGACATTTCGCCCAACAACCGCGATGCGGCGCCCCATGACGACGAGGGCTCGGCGACGCGTTGGGGCATCGTGGCCGAAACCGTCAGCGATTCCGCCTCGGCCTTGCGGTCGGAACAGGTGCTGGAACTTGCCGTGCCGCGCCTTGAGCTGTCGGTGCGCAAGACGCCGCGACCGGGCTATCAGAACCTGCGCCTCGCGCGGATCACCGAGGTGCGCGACGGGGTCGTGACGATCGACGAAACCGTGCCGCCGCCCTCGCTGGTGATCGGGGCGCATCCGCAGATCCTCGGCTATCTGACCCGCGTGATCGGCTGGGTCGAGGCGCGTCTCGAGACCCTGTCGCGCTATGCCGCCGACCCTTCGTCGGGGGGCGGCTTGCAGGCTTCGGACTATCTGATGCTGATGACGCTGAACCGCGAGATCGGTGCCTTGCGCCATATGTCGCGCACTTTCGCGATCCATCCCGAGCGCCTGTTCGAGCGTCTGACCTGCCTTGCGGGCGAGCTGGCGACCTTTGATTCCGGCAATCGTCAGGCCCCCGATTACGAGGCCTATGACCATGGCGACCTCAAGGCGAGCTTCTCGACGGTTGTCGCGGATATCCAACGGCTGCTCTCGCGCGATGTCGGTCGCGCGATCCGCCTGTTGTTGCGTCAGGTCCGGCAGAACTCCTATCTGGCCGAGGTCAAGGACCGCAATCTCTTCCGCGAGGCGACCTTCATCGTCGAGGTGGAATCCGCCAAGCCGCTGACGCAGGTGCAAAGCCAGTTCCCCGAATTGTGCAAGGTCGGCCCCAATACCCGCATGTCGGAGATCGTGAACAACAACCTGCCGGGGATCGAGTTGCAGCATCTGCCCAACCCGCCGCGCCAGATCCGCGTCCTGTCCTCGAACGTCTATTTCCGCCTCGAGAAAAGCTCGCCGCTCTGGCGCGAATTCTCGACCGCTCCGGCGATCGGGATGCATTTCGCCGGTGACTGGCCGGAGCTGAAGCTGGAGCTCTGGGCCATTCCGGAGAAAGCCTGATGAGCGATCGGGGCGACAGGGACAAGACGGTTTTCGGCGGGAAACTTCTGCCGCAGGACCCGACCTCGGACAGCCCCTTCGGGGGTGCCGGAGCGGGCGGATCGCGTGGTCCGGCCCATTCCACCACCGATATCGGGCGTCCGCAAATGCCCGCCGGCGGGGACAGGACGCTGATCGGTCTTCCCGGCCAGCCGCCGCGCCGCGATGGTGGTCCCTTCGGTCGTCCGCAAGGCGGGTTTCAGGGCCATTCGGGCGGCGAGGATACCTGGATCGGGGCCGGAGCACCCCAGGCCTTTCCCTCGCACCAACCCCCGCCGCAAAGCGGCTATCACAATCCCTCCCCCGCGCCGCGTCCGAATTTCGGGGGGCAGGGCGGTCAATATGGCGGCGGCACCATTGGCCGACCCACGAGCCATGACGGCGGCTTTTTCCCGGAGTATCAACAGCCTGCCCAACATGCCCCGCAACGCCATCTCCCCAAGATCCCGCTGAACGACGCGCTGCGCGTCAGCGAGCTGGGCGGCGGCAGCTCCTCGAACCCGTTGCTGGCTTCGGCAGCGAGCCTCTTGATCCTGTTGGGGCGTTTGCGCACCGGCATGGTCGAGTTGCAGGTCGCGCCGCTGATGGAGCATGTCACCCGGGAAATCGACCGTTTCGAGCGCGTGGCCCTTCAGTCCGGTGCGGATCAGCACGAGGTTCTGGTCGCGAAATATGCGCTGTCGGGGACGGCGGATGATATCGTCCAGAACCTTCCCGGCTCTGATCGCGGCAGTTGGCAGCAGTATTCGATGGTTGCGCGCTTTTTCGGCAAGCGCGACTCCGGCGTAGGCTTTTTCCAAGAGGCCGAAAAGGCGATGCAGGCCCCCGCACAGCGCTACAATCTGCTCGAGTTGATGCTGGTCTGCATGTCGCTCGGTTTCGAGGGCCAGTTCCGGACCTCGGCCAATGGGGCGGTCGAACTGACGCGCATCCGCAACGCGATCTACGAGACCCTGCGCCGCGTCAATCCGCGTCCCGACGAGGATGTCTCGGTGATGTGGACGCCGGTCATCCAGGACCGCGGCAGACGATTTGCGGCGATCTCGGTTCCGGTGATTTTCGGCATTGCGGCCCTCTCGGTCGTGGCGCTTTTCGCGGTGCTGACGACACTGATCAATCGCGACGGCGCGAGCGCCTCGCAGGAGTTGGTCAGCCTGCACAGCGCATCGCCGGTCCTGTCGATCCAACGCAATCCGGGCGAGGCCTATGTCGCAAAAATTCCGCAGCTCGACCGTATCCGCACGGCTTTGGCCGACGAGATCTCGGCCGGAACGATCGGGGTCGAGGCCAAGGGCGATTATATCTCGCTGCGGGTCGGCAACCTTCAGCTCTTCGATCTCGGCAAGACCGATGTGAAAGCCGGTTTCGAGCCGATGGCCGCGCGTATCACCGAAGTTCTGAACGCCGAGGGCGGCCCTGTGCTGGTGCAGGGCTTCACCGACAACCTGCCCTTGTCGGGTCGTGGCCAGTACAAGGACAATTTCCAGCTTTCCGAGGCTCGTGCCCGTGCCGTCCAAAGCGTCCTTGACCGGAGCATCGACAATCCGTCGCGCATTACCGTCGAGGGCAAGGGCGAGCTCGACCCCGTCGGCGACAATGCCACCGAGGAAGGCCGCGCCCAGAACCGCCGCGTCGAGATCATGCTCGCGCGCGAGGGTAGCTATCCCGCAGACGGCACGCCTGCCTCGGCTGCGGCGCAGGCCAACCCTTCAACCGCCCCCGCACAAGAGGCCGGACAGTGAGACTTCTAGGCATTCCCCTTCCCAGCATGCGCAACCGTCCGTGGCTGCGCTGGACCTATCTGGCGCTCGGTTTGCTCGCCTTCAGCCTTGCGGTGTGGTTTGGCGGTCCGATGACGGGCTGGGCGCCGCTGGCGACGGTTTTCTGGCGCGCGGTCATCGTCGGGGTCGTTTTGGCCTTGGTCGCGCTGAACCTCTTTATCCGCTGGCGCAGGCGCGTGCGCGCCGCCCGCGAGCTCGAAGCGGCGTTGATCCCCGTCGAGCCCGAGGGTGACGGCAAGGTTCTGGCAGAGAAAATGCATGAGGCGATGGCGGTTTTGAAGAAAACCGGCGGGGCCTCCTATCTGTACGACCTGCCTTGGTATGTGATGATCGGCCCGCCGGGTGCGGGCAAAACCACGGCGCTTGCCAATTCCGGCATCGAATTCCCGCTCGCGCAGAATCAAGGCGTCTCCAGCTTTGGCGGCACCCGCTATATCGACTTCTGGTTCTCGGAAGAGGCGGTTCTGATCGACACCGCCGGCCGCTACACGACGCAAGACAGTGACGGCGTGGCCGACAACGCGAGCTGGACCGCGCTGCTCGAGCAGCTCAAGCGCTCGCGTCCGAACCGGCCGATCAACGGCGTGATCCTGTCGCTGTCGATCGAGGACATCATGCGCGACGACGAGATCGCGCTGAAAAACCATGCCGAGACAATCCGCGCCCGTCTGGCCGAGGTCCACGAGGCGCTGCGCATCGATTTTCCGGTCTATGTGATGTTCACCAAGGCCGATCTGATCGCGGGTTTCCGCGAATATTTCGCCTCGTTCAGCCTCAACCGCCGCAAGCTGGTCTGGGGGACGACCTTTCAGAACAAGGACCGCAAGGCGATCACCGTCGAGGCCGTCCCCGAGGAGTTCGACCGGCTGGTCGCGCGTCTTTCGGACGAGATCATCGACCGCATGTCCGAAGAGCCCGACGGGATTTCGCGCATTTCGATCTTCGGCTTGCCGGGACAGATGGCGCTGCTGCGCGGCAGCCTCACCGAATTCATGCGCCGCGTTTTCGAGCCGACGCGCTACAAGAGCCATGCCATCCTGCGCGGCTTCTATTTCACTTCCGGGACGCAGGAAGGCACGCCGATCGATCAGGTTCTCGGCGCAATGACGGCAGGCGATCAGCAGGCGGGATTCCAGCCCTCGTTCATGTCGGGGCGCGGCAAGAGCTTCTTTATCCACGACCTGTTGACCCGCGTGATCTTTCCCGAAGAGGGTTGGGTTTCCTACGACCGCAAGGCGGTGCAGCGCGCGCTTTTGATCCGCAGCACGGCGATCGGCGCGATCCTGATCGCCTCGGTCGGGACGGCTGCGGCTTTGGGCTATAGTTTCTGGAAGAACCGCGACCTTGTACTGACCGCCGAGGCCGAGGTTGCCGCCTACGAGCGCGCGGCATCGCAGGAAATGGACCGCGAGGTCATCGACGATACCGATCTGCGCCCGATCACCCCGCTTCTGACGCGGCTCGAGGGGATGCCTGCGGGCTACGGTACGAGCGAGAATGCGGGATTTTTCGAAGGCCTCGGCCTCGGCCAGCGCGACCGTGTCAATCAGGCGGCACGGGCGGCCTATTCGGATGCGATGGAGCGGATGCTGCGGCCGCGTCTGGTGCTCGATCTCGAACGCAATATGCCCGCGATCATCGCGAGCGGCGACATGAGCGAGATCTACCGCGCGCTCAAGGTCTATCTGCTTCTGGGCGGGCAGGGCGAGGTTTCCGATGATACGGCGGTCGAGAACTGGTTCGACCAAAGCTGGCGCGCCGAATATCCCGAACGTGCCGAGATCGACATGCGCGACCAGCTCAAGCGGCATTTGCGCGCGATGCTGGCGCTCGGCAAGGACCGCCAGCTTCTGGTGACGCTGGACCAGACCACCGTCGAGGCTGCCCGCGCCGCGATTGCGCAATTGCCGATCGACGAACAGGCCTATGCGCTCATTCTCGACGGGATTGCCGCGACCAAGGTTCAGGAATGGTCGCTCTCGCAGCGCATCAACAATGCCGGCGTGGTTTTCGCGACCCGTGACGGCAGCGAGCTGTCGAACCTGACCATTCCCGCGCTTTACACCTATGAGGGCTTCTGGGGCTATTTCATCGACCGGCTCGCCTCGGTCGAGGAAGAATTGCGGCGCGATCAATGGGTTCTGGGCGATCTTGCCCAAAGCAGCGAGATCGAGACGCGGCTTGCCCGTCTCGACCGCGATCTGATGGAGCGCTACCGCGTCGACTTCATCGCGGCGTGGAACGGAGTTCTGGGCAATCTGCGGCTGGCCTCGATGGTGGCCGACAAGCCGCGCTATGCGGCTTTGGGCACGGCGGCGGCGGCGCAGGTTTCGCCGATTCTCGAATTGGTGAAATCGGTCGACGAGCAGACCTATCTGATCCGCGAGCTTGACGGCTTCGACGATCTGTCGCCCGAGCAGCTTGCCTCGATCGGCAGTGGTGGCGGCGGCGAGGGCGGTTCGGTTCAGGGCGGCGCGGCGGATGTCGGTCGGGCGATGGCGGCGCGGATCCAGAGCCGGACCAACGGCGTGCAGCGCATGATCCTCGATGCGGCGGCGCGGCAGACGCAAAAGGGGCAGGGCCGCCCCGGTGCGGCGCAGGCCGAAGACGAGAGCTTCAGTTTCCGCCGTCAGGTCGAGATGATCTCCGAAGCCTTCGAGGGCTGGCACGATCTGGTGATGGGCGATCCCGGCAAACGGCCGATCGATACGCTGATCGGCAATTTCGGCGCCATCTGGGAGAACCTGCGCCTGGCCGAGAACAATCCCGACCAATCGGCCGCGGCCTTGCCGACGCTGTTGAACACCCTGACGCAGTATAATTCGCAGCTTCCCCAGCCACTTGCCCAGATCGTCAACGATGCCGACGGTGATTTCCGCAGCGGTGCCTCGGATGCCAGCATCGAGACGATGAACCGGGCGCTGACCAACCAGATCACCTTCTTCTGCCGCGAAAACATCGCTTCGGCCTATCCGTTCGGCACCTCCTCGCGCAGCCTCTCGATCGACAATTTCGCGCGCTTCTTTGGTCCCGGCGGCGAGATGGACCGCTATTTCACCGAATATCTCGAACCCTATGTCGAGCGCGGCAGCGACGGCCTGACCTATCGCACCGACAAGGACATCACCGGCCGGATGAACGTCTCGACGCTCAAGCAGTTCGAGCGCGCCGAACGTATCCGCCGCGCCTTTTTCGCCGGTGGCGGTAGCCAGCCTCAGGTCGAAATCACCGTCGCGCAGGTCGATGCCCATCCCTCGATCCAGCAGGCGCTTTTGTCGATCAACGATGCTCAGGTGCAGACGGTCACGGGGTCCTTGCCGCAAACGGTGGTCTGGCCGGGCAAGGGAAAATCGACGCTGCTGCAGATCTCGCCGACACTCGACCGCCCATCGGCGCTGCTCTTCGAGGGCAGCTCCTGGACGATCATGGATCTTTTGTCGCATGCAAGCTCGCGCCAGCAGATCGGCGACACCTTGCGCGCCACTTTTACCATCGGCGGGCGCAACATCACCTATGATTTCACGGTCAATGCGATCGCCAATCCTTTCACCATGCCCGAAATCAGAGAATTCGAATGCCCTCAGAGCATAGATTGACCGGAGGGGAGCCCCTCTCGGTCGCGGTTTTCGGCAAACATCCGGGGCATGGCGACTTTCTGTCGCTGGCCTTCCCCGAGGGGCCTGCGCGCCGGATCTCGGATTGGCTGGGCGAGAATCTCGGCGCGGTGCGCGACCTGCTCGGCCCGCTTTGGGACGGCTTGGCGCAGCAGCCGATGGGGTTGCGCTTCTGGTTCGGTGCGCAGCTCGGCGAGGGCTTGGCTTGGCGCGGGGTCATGCGGATGTCGGCCGACAAGGTCGGGCGCAGCTATCCGCTTTTGATCGCCCAGCCCTGCACGGGCGAAAGCCTGCCGTTGCTGATGAACGATCAGGGCTTTTATGAAGCCGCCGAGGAATGTCTGACAACCCTTCTGGATCAGGCGGTTCTGTCGCAACCCGAAACGACCTCGGGCCTTGCCCTGCGTCTGGGCGGCTTCGAGGGTGCCGATCACGGTACGGGCGGGCACGACCATATGTTCTGGGCGATGCGCCCCAATGACGGCGATGCCGCCGAGCTTCTGGCCGAGGTTGCCGCGACCGATCTGATTTGCGGCGCAACCGCGCGCAGCTATTGGTGGTTCCGCCATCCGGTCAACGGCCAGTCCGGCATTCTCGCCTGTCAGGGGCTGCCCGATCCGCAGGCGATGTCGTGGCTGCTCAGCGGCGGCGGGGGGCAGGACTATTGAGGGGGGATGCGATGACCGGCGAGGACGACGACGGCTTCCTCTTTGACGATGCGATGCTGTCGCATCAGGGCGTCGTGCGCGACCATAACGAAGACAATATGATCGCCATGCCCGATATCGGGGTTTGGGCGGTCGCCGACGGCATGGGCGGCCATCAGGCGGGCGACGCCGCCAGCCGCATCATCGTCGAGGAGATTGCCTCGATCGGTCTGCCGGTCTCGGCGCTCGACCAGCGCGCGCGGTTTCTTGAAAGGATCGACCGCGCCAATCAGGGCATTCTCGCCCATGCGCGAGAAAGGGCGCTGACCACGGTCGGCTCGACCCTTGCAGCCTTGCTGATCCACGGCCATGAATTCGCTTGTATCTGGGCAGGCGACAGCCGCGTCTATCTTTTGCGCAAGGGGCTTTTGCACCGCCTGACCACCGATCACAGCGAGGTCGCCCGCCTGATCGCCAGCGGCGAACTGGACGAGGCCGAGGCCCAGAACTACCCCGGCCGGAATGTGATCACAAAAGCCATCGGCATCCAGCTCAACCCCAGTCCCGAGACGGTGACCGGCGTGGTCGAGGAGGGCGATGTCTTCCTGCTCTGTTCGGACGGTCTCACCGAGCACAACAGCGACGACGATCTGCGCATGGCCCTGCTCGCCTCCGAGCAGCCGCGCCGGATTGTCGAACATCTGCTCGGGCAGACGCTCGATCGTGGGGCGCGCGACAATGTGACGGCCATCGTTTTGCGTTGCCTTCGCGATCATTCCAGAGATGATGCCGAGGCATGAACGCAGAAGACGAGCCACCCACCCAACCGCCCGAAACGACGGGAGCGCCCGAAGTGTCCACCCCCGCGAAGCGGGCGGAACCCGAGGCCGCGCCCGCTGCTGACCACAAGGTACCGGAGCCCGTCCCGCATGAGGGCAAGCCTCCCGCCGACGACCTTACCCGCATCAGCCCCGCTGTCCATTCAGCCGATGTGCAGCCGGACGCGACCCGTATTTCCCTGCCGCCCGAACAGGCCCCGCCAAAACCGCCGCCGCCGCTTCCGGTAGGTCACGGTGGGGTTGATGCGACGCGCATCGCGCAAAATCCCACACCTGTGGTGGAGGCCACGCGCATCGCTCCGGCTGCGGACAAACCGCCTGCGCCCGCTGCGGGGAACGGATCCTACACGCAGGTCGTCACACCCGGCGTAGTCATCAACGACAATTACCGTATCCTCAAACTCGTCAGCGCGGGGGGCATGGGCGAGGTCTACCGTGCCGAGAACCTCTTCACCGGCGATCCGGTCGCGGTAAAGATCATCCTGCCCAATCTGGCGCGCGACGAGAGCATCATCGACCTCTTTCGTCGCGAGGCGCGCATTCTCGTCCAGATGCGCAATGATGCCATCGTGCGCTACCACAACTTCGTGCGCGACCGCGGGCTGAACCGTTACTGCCTCATCATGGAGTTCGTCGACGGTCAGCATTTGTGGAATTATGTCCACGAACGCGGCACGCTGGATGTCGATCAGGCGCTGGTGCTGATGCGCCGTCTCGCCAATGGTCTGGCCGAGGCCCATGCCCGTGGCGTCACCCACCGCGACCTCTCGCCCGATAACGTCATCTTGCGCGAAAACCGTATCGACGAGGCGGTTCTGATCGATTTCGGCATCGCGCGATCGACCGAGCTTGGTGACGGGCTGAACGGACGATTTGCCGGAAAATTCAAATATATCGCGCCGGAGCAGCTTGGCCACGGGCGCGGCGAGATCGGCCCCGCAGCGGATGTCTACGGCCTCGCGCTGATGATCGCTGCAGCTTTGCGGGGCATGCCGCTCGATATGGGCAATTCCGTGGTCGAGGCCTCCGAGGCGCGCCGGCGCATCCCCGATCTCGACGGGATCTCGCACCGGATCTATCCAATTTTGCAATATATGCTCGAACCCGATCCGGCCGACAGACCGCCGACCATGGCGGCGCTTTTGACGGTGATGGATGACCCGAACCACCTTCCCGCGCGCTATCGCCTGCCTTTGTGGCAAAGCGCCTTCGCGGGGGAGGAGGCCGAACAGGTAGCGCTTCGGGCCACGACGGCGGGCGAGCTCGCGACAGGCTCGGCGGGCGGGCTCGGCTCGAACAGCCCGTTCGGCGCTTTCGAGATCGCGGCCCCTTTGCCCGAAGCCGCCGGCCCCGCGCCACGCCGCGCGGGCCGTGTGATCGCGATGGTGGCGGGGATCATGCTGCTTTTCGTTCTGACGGGATTCGGTTTTTGGTACGGCCAGAGCCGTCACGCGCCGGAGCCTGTCGCGCAAGATCCCGTGGCCGATCCTCTGCCGGGCGCCCTCGCGCTTCCGGCGCGCGATGCGGCGACGCGCGAGGGCTTTTTGTCCGGCCTGCCCGTACCTGCCTGCACCGCAGCAGGGCGGATCGCCTATGGGCCGGATGCGGGAAAGATCGGGACTTTGGCCAATGGGCCGCGCGATTTTTCCGCATTGCTTGCCGCTTACGGCGAGCGCTTCGGGACGCGACCGAGCCTCGTCGAATGGCAGGTTGCCGCGCCGCAATGCCCTGCCGTCAGCCTTGTGCACGAACTCGCCGGTCGCTCGGCAAATCCGCCGGCGCTGTCGCTCGACGCGCAAAGCGTGACCAGCGGCGGTGAGGTTTCGGGGCGGATCCGCGATCTCGGGGGGCGCAGTCTCTGGCTGTTTCTGGTCTCGCCCAAAGGCGCGGTCTATGATCTCTCGCAGGTCGCGGCGGGGCAAACGGACGGCTCGTTCACCTTCGCTTTCGGCATTTCGCTTGCCCCCGACGAGGCCGGCCCGCAGCCCCAGCTTTTGCTGGCCATCGCCTCGGATACCCCTTTGGCGAGCGTGGCTGCCGCGCCTTCGGGCAGCAATGCGGCAACCCTTCTGCCCTTCGCGCTGGACGAAATCCGCCGCAATGGCGGCACCGCTGCGATCGATGTCGCGCCCTTCACCGTCGAAGCACCCGTGCCCGATCCCGAAACGCCCGCCCCCGAGCCGTCGGCTCCGGACTAGTTTGGAGCTTACAGCACCGCCGGATCGAGGCGATGGATTTCGGCGTGGGTCGCGACATGGAAGGTGCCATCGGGCGCGATCCAGCCGCGAAACATCCCTTGGGTATTATAGGGCATGGCGATGCGGCCATCCGCACCGACCGCGACCAGGCCCGCGCCGATGCTGTGCGGGGCGAGATCCTCATGCACGACTTTCGCGCTGGCGGTGGCGATATCTTCGCCGAGATAGCGCATCCGCGCGGCGATCTCGTGCGCCAGCACATGGCGGATGAACAGCTCGCCCTTGCCGGTCCCCGAGATCGCGCAGATCCCGTCTTTCGCATAAGTGCCCGCGCCGATGATCGGGCTGTCGCCGACGCGGCCGTCGGGCTTGTTGTTGTAACCGCCGGTCGAGGTTGCCGCCGCGAGATGGCCCGCGCGATCAAGCGCCACCGCGCCGACGGTGCCGTGCTTTTCGGATTCAGACGCGCCCGCGACCGTTCCCGCCGCCAGATGCGCCTTCATTGCAGCGAGCGCCTTTTCGCGGCGCGCCGTGGTGAAATAGGCCTGATCCTCGAGCGCGAGGCCCTTGGTCCTGGCGAAATCGTCGGCGGCGGCTCCGGCCAGCAGGACGGCATCGCCGTGATCCAGAACGGCGCGGGCCGCACGGACGGGGTTGCGGATCCTGCGCGCCGCGCAGACCGCGCCGGCTGCGAGGTCCGCGCCGCTCATGATCGAGGCATCCATCTCGTGGATGGCGTTCTCGTTCAGCGCCGCGCCGTGGCCTGCGTTGAAATGGGGGCTGTCCTCCATCACGACGACCGCGGCCTCGACCGCGTCAAGGGCCGTGCCGTCCTCCGCCAAAACGCGCTGACCGGCCAGAAGCGCGCGGCCGAGATCGCGTCGCGCCTGAGCCCAATCGGCAGGCGAAAGATCGCTTTCGGCCATGACGCCGCAGCCGCCGTGGATCGCGAGCGCGAAAGGGGGAAGATGCGGCAGGTTCATGGATTATCCTTGCGGTTTCAGCGTTTTGCGTAAGAGATCATCCGCGCCCGCGATAAAGCGAGATCAAAGCGGCCTTCGCCGGTTCGGCACAGGCAAATGCGGCGCGTCCACGGACCGTCGGTCAGCGTGAAAAGGAAACGTCCGCCGCCGAGCGGTTGCAGCGGCATCGCGCGGCGAGTCGGTCCTGCGCCCATGACGACCGCGCCGTCCCGAATGGCCAAAGTCGCGCCGAAGGTCTCGCAAAGATAGCTGCCGTCGAGATCGGCGGGGACGGGCTCCGCGGTTGCGGGCAGGTAGCGCGCGGGCGCATGGCCGACTTCGCCGATGATGGAGGCACCCTCCATCGCCAGCTCCAGCCGCGAAGTCGGGGACTGGCTGTCGACGCCCCCGCCTGCGCGCGGATGGACGGCAACCTCGTCGTCGAGACGCGTGACGGATGCGCCTTTGACCTCGATCCAGTCGGCACCGCTTTCGGCGACATAAAGCCCCGCGATCAGATCCGAGCCCGCCTCGGGCAGGGTCTCGCCCAGAAGTGCGGCCATGACGGCGGCGGCCAGCGCCGAAGTGTTCACGTCATCGCGGTTCGCAACGACCGCGATGCCGCAGCCCGTTTCGGGATCGAGCAGCAGGTAGGATTTGAAACCGGGTTGCGAGCCGCCATGCCCGACCAGCTCGCGCGCACCGACCATCTGGCGGCGCATTCCGAGGCCGTAGCCGGTCGCGCGCCCGTCCGCGAGACGGCGCGTTGCGGTCAGCGCCGCGAGACGGCCTGCAAAGCTGCCCTCGCCGGCGAGAAGCGCGCGGCCCCATTCCGCGAGATCATTGCCGCTGCCGATCAAGCTGCCCGCCGCCGAAAGATGCATGCCTTGCAGGCCGATCCGCCAGCCGGTGCCGTCATGCCAATAGCCGTCGCACAGTCCCGCGACCGGATCGGTCCACATCTCGGCGGCCTGCATGGCGATGCCGCGCGGGCCGCGCAATTCGGCTGCAAGGAAATCGTCGAAGGTCAGGCCATGGGCGCGCATCGCCTCCTCGACCAGCCGGTAGCCGCCGTTCGAGTAATGGACCTCGGTGCCGGCGGGATAGTTGAGCCGCTCCATTGCCGCATGGAAGGCCAGAAGGTCGGGAGCGCGGGTTTCGGTAAAGATCGAATGGCCGATCAGCGTCAGGCATTCGCGGGTATCGGGAATGCCGCCCGACATATCGAGCGCTTGACCGACCGTTACCGCCGCTGTCGCGGGCGCCAGTCGGGGCAGGTGCTTACCCAAGGGATCGTCCAGCGCGATGACCTCGGGATGGGCAAGCACGAAACTTGCGAAGACATGTTTCGTGACCGAGGCGTAGCGCACCACGCTCTGCGCGCCGAAGGGACGGCGGGTCGCGAGGCTTTCAAGCCCTGCAGCCCGCACCGCCCGAACGCCGGATCGATCGAACAGGATCGCCGCACCGCCGGGGCCGGCCGCATCCCACGTCACCCCTGCAACCAAAGCGGCCTCTGCCGCCGCCCAATCGAGATCGATCATCCCGCGCCTCCTGCCCCTCGGGCTCAGACTTCTTCGAGCGCCACGCTGAGGCGGCGCAGTTCCTGCGTATGGGGATGGGAGATATTGCCCAGACGCAGATCTTCGGACGAGACCTGCTCGACCATCAGACCGTGCTGCATCACGCCAAGCCGGTCGCAAAGATGGGCGATCACGGCGAGGTTGTGGCTGACCATGACATAGGTCAGGCCGCGTTCCTCGCGCAGATCGGCCAGCAGGTTCAACACCTCGGCCTGAACCGAGACGTCAAGCGCCGAGGTCGGCTCGTCCAGCAGCAGGACTTGCGGCTCGGCGATCAGCGCGCGGGCAATGGCCACGCGCTGGCGCTGGCCGCCCGACAGCTGGTGCGGGAAGCGGAAGCGCGCCGATTGCGGCAAGGCCACATCCGCGAGCACGCGGTTGATGCGCCCGTCGATATCGTCGATGCCGTGGACCAGCAGGATCTCGGACAGGATGCGGTCGATGGTCTGGCGCGGATGGAGCGAGCCGAAGGGGTCCTGAAAGACCATCTGGACCTGACGGAAGAAGGCGGGCGGCCGCTTGAGCGGCAAGGCCGCGCCGCCGATCGCCATGCGGCCCTGCCAGTCTTCGTTGAGACCGGCCAGCGCGCGCAGCACCGTCGATTTCCCCGAACCGGATTCACCGACGATGCCGAAGCTCTCGCCTTTGGCGACGGAAAAATCGACGCCTTTGACGACCTCGTGGCCGGAAAAGGCGATGCGCAGAGCCTGTACGTCGATCATCGGGGCGCTCATGCGGTTTTCTCCTTCAGCCAGTCGTCGTCGCGCACCAGCACCGGCAGGCGGCGCTTGGGGTGCAAAAGCGAGGGCATCCCGTTCAACAGGCCCCGCGTATAGGGATGTTTGGCCTTGAGCAGGTCCGAGGCGGCCATTTCCTCCATGACCTGCCCCATATACATCACCGAGACGCGGTCGCAGAAATGCGAGACCAGCGGCAGATCGTGGCTGATCAGGATCAGTCCCATGCCGCGGCTTTCCACGAGATCGTCGATCAGGCGCAGGATCTCCGCCTGAACGGTCGCATCAAGCGCCGAGGTCGGTTCGTCCGCGATCAGCAATTCGGGATCGGGGGCCAGCATCATCGCGATCATCGCCCGCTGTCCCATCCCGCCCGAGATCTCGTGCGGATAGGCGTCGAAGACCTTTTTCGGATCGCGGATCTTGACCTGTTCGAGCAGGTCGAGCACGGCGTCGCGCACTTCGGCACGGCGACCGCCCTTATGCTCGCGCCAGGCCTCGCCGATCTGCTTGCCGATGCTTTTCACCGGATTGAGCGAGTACTTCGGGTCCTGAAGGATGAAGCCCACGCGCTTGCCGCGGATCTTGCGCATCTCTTTTTCGCTGGTCTTGAGGATGTCGATATCCCCAAGCTGCATGCGGTCCGCCGTGACCTTTGCGGTCTTGGGCAGCAGGCGCATCAGCGCCCGCGCCGTCAGCGATTTGCCCGAACCGCTCTCGCCCACGATGCCCAGCTTCTCGCGGCCGACCGACAGGGAAATCCCGCGGACCGCCTCGACGCTTTTGCCATCGCGCTCAAAGGCGATGCGGAGGTTCTTGATATCAACCTGCATGATCGCCTCTCTCAGTTCTGTTTCGGGTCGAGCACATCGCGCAGACCGTCGCCAAGGAAGTTGAAGGCCAGCGAGGTCAGCAGGATGGCAACCGCAGGCGCGACCGCGACCCACCATTGCTGGAGCATGTACTGGCGTGCCGTCGCGATCATCGCGCCCCATTCGGGCGAAGGCGGCTGTGCGCCCATGCCGAGAAAGCCCAGACTCGCGGCCGTGATGATGATCGAGGACATGTCCAGCGTCACCCGCACGATCAGCGAGGGCACGCACATCGGCGCGATATGGCGCCCCACAATGCGCCAGCGCGATGCGCCGGTCAGGCGGCAGGCGGCGATGAAGTCGCTGTTGCGGATGGTCATCGTCTCGGCACGCGCGATGCGGGCATAGGGCGGCCATGCGGTCAAAGCGATTGCAAGGATTGCGCTTTGGACGCCCGGTTGCAGCGCCGCGACAAAGGCCAGCGCAAGGATCAGGCGCGGGAAGGCCAGAAACACGTCGGTGACGCGCATCAGGACCGTGTCGACCTTGCCGCCGAAATAGCCCGCGATACAGCCGATCGCGAGGCCGAGCGGCGCGACCATCACCACGACGGTGATCACCATGCCGAGCGTGACGCGGCCGCCGTAAAGGACGCGCGACAAGATATCGCGACCCAGCTCGTCCGTGCCGAACAGATGTTCTGCCGAGGGACGTGCAAGGCGGTTCTCGAGGTTCTGGATGGCCGGATCATAGGGTGCCAGAAGCGGCGCGAAAATCGCCGTCAGCACCGCGAACAGAATGATGGTCAGGCCGATCATCGCCAGCGGATTGCGCCGCAGGGATAGCCAGATGCGGTAGCGCCGCCCCCAGCTTGCCTGCGCGCGCGAGCTCGGCATATCGTCCATCGCCCAATTGCGGAAAGTGCTTAGCATCATCTTTGCCCCTTATTGCACGCGCGGGTCGAAGACGCGGTAAAGCACATCGGCCAGAAGGTTCAGCCCGACATAGATCAGACCGATCAGCAGCGTGGCTCCGACGACCGGATTCATATCGGCATTCATCAGCGAGACCGTGAGATATTGGCCAAGGCCCGGCCATGCAAAGACCGTTTCGGTCACGACCGCGCCTTCAAGCAGACCGGCATAGGTCAGCGCGATCACGGTGATCAGCTGGACCGCGACGGTCGGGAAGGCATGGCCGAAGATCACGCGAGGGGCGGAGAGGCCCTTGGCGCGGGCCGCAACGATGAACTCGCCCTTCAGCGCATCCAGCATGAAGGCGCGCGTCATGCGGGTGATATAGGCCATCGAGAAATAGCTCAGCACCGAGACCGGCAGCACGAGATGCGCGACCGCATCGCGGAAAGCGCCGAAATCGCCCGCCAGAAGCGCGTCGATGGTCAGGAAACCGGTAACGGTCGGGATCATGTCCTGAAAAATGATATCCTGCCGCCCCGGCCCCGGCGCGATGCCGAGCCCCGCGTAGAAGATCAGCAGCGCCAGAAGCGCCAGCACGAAAACCGGCACCGAATGGCCCGCGAGGCAAAGCACGCGGATGATCTGGTCGGTGATCGAGCCCTGCTTGACCGCCGAAAGGATGCCCAAAGGCACGCCGACCAGCACCGCGATCAGCAGCGCATAGGTCGCAAGCTCCATCGTGGCGGGGAAGTAATGCGCGATATCCGTGGTGACGGGGTTCTGCGTCAGGATCGACTTGCCGAAATCGCCGTGCAGGATCTGCCAGAGGTAGTTCCCGAATTGCACGATCAGCGGTTGGTCGAGGCCCATTTCCGCGCGCACGCGTTCGATCACCGCTTCGGGGGCGTTGTCGCCCACCGCGGCAATCACGGGATCGACCGGCATGACGCGGCCGATCATGAAGGTGACGACGGCCAGCCCGAACAGCGTCGCGAGGACGCTGCCGAGCATGCCGGTGGTTCTTTTCAGTCGCTTGCTCACGCCTTGGTCGTTCCCGCATAGGAGTGGCTGTCCGACAGCGCGCCAAGGCGGACGCCTTCGACATTCGGGCGGCAGGCCGCGGTGGTCGAAGTCTGCATCATGATCGCGAAGGGGCTGTTCTGCATGTAGAGATCCTGCAGCGCGAGATATTTCTCGGTGCGGGTCGCGGGATCTTGCTCGTCACGGGCCTCGATCGACAAAGCCGCCAGCTTCTCGTCCTGGAAATGCGAGCGCCATGCGAAGGGCTTGGTCGCGGCATCGTCCGAGTTGTCGGTATTGACGCAGAAGACATCGACGTTCGAGTTCGGGTCGAAGTAATCCGTGCCCCAAGCCGACAGTGCCATCTCGTGCTGGCGTGCGCGCATCTTGGTCAGGACCTGACGGTTTTCGGCGGCAAGCAGGTTCACCTTGATGCCGATTTCGGCAAGGTTGGCCTGCAGCGTCTGCGCGATCGCGGGGTAGGGCTGGGCCGAATAATGGTCCATCGCGATCTCGAACCCGTCGGGGAAACCGGCCTCTGCCAAAAGCGCCTTGGCTTTCGCGCTATCCTTGCTGAAGGGCGTGTTCATATTGGCGCCCGGCAGACCCTCGGGGACGATCGACTGGTGGACCTTGTGGGTCGCGGGCAGGATGTTGGACTGGATGCCCTGATAATCGATCGCCCATTTGACCGCTTCCCAGACCTTGGGGTCCTTGAGCTTCTCGTTCGAGACGTTCATCGATACCAGCATCAGCGAAGCGGTGAATTTCTGCACCAGCTTGACGCTTGCATCGTCTTTCAGCGTCTTGAGCTGCTCGCTGGTGAGGTTGCGCGCAATGTCGATATCGCCCTTTTGCAGCATCAGAAGCTGGGCCGAGGGGTCGATGATATGACGCAGGATGATGCGCTGGATGCCGCCCTGATAATCGCCGTTCGGGTTGACCTGCAGCGAAACCGTATCGCTCGGACGCCAGATCTGGAGCATGAATTCGCCCGAACCGGCCGAGTTCTTCTGGAGCCAGGCATTGCCCAGATCGCCGTCGACTTCGTTTTCAAGCGCGACTTTCTTTTCGACCACGGAGCCCACGTTGGCCGAGAGGCAATACAGCAGGAACGAGACCGAGGTCGGCGCTTCGGTCGTCAGAACCAGCGTCGTCGCATCGGGAGCGGTGATCGCTGCCCCGACGTTTTCGGCGGTCCAGCCGAATTGCGAGATGATGAAGGCCGGGCCTTTGTTCATGATGATGCAGCGCTGGAGCGACCAGGCGCAATCCTCGGCGGTCAGCTCGCCGCCCGACGAGAATTTCACGCCCTGCTTGATCTTGAAGGTAAAGGTCTTGCCATCTTCGCTGGCGCTCCAGCTTTCGGCGATCTGGGGATCGACCGTGTTGGGATCGTCCAGATTGGGTTTGACCAGCTTGTGGTACATGTTGCCGCAGATTTCCGAGCCGATCGCCTCGAAGCTCTCGTGCGGATCAAGGCTCGTCATGTTGTCGAGCTGCTGTGCGACCACCAGAATGGTCTTGGGGCTTTCGGCGAATGCTTTCGACAGCGACAGATAGGAAAGCGCCGGAAAGGCCGCTGCACCGGCGATGAAATGACGTCTGGAGAGCATGGTGTAAATCCTGTTTCACGGACCGTTCGCATGGACGGCCACGGTCCACAGATCGGTGCTTCTGGCGGTTTTCTGGTGGCTCTTCCGGCCGCGCGAAGGCGGCGGTCGCGCCGCAACCTTTGCGCTAACACGGCGCTTTTCCTTCCCGCCAATGCCAAATCCGCGACAGATCAGACCGCTTTTGCATAACCGCGTAAGATCAGGTGATTAGACAGCATGGCTGACCTTACGCGACATATTTTCGCGGTTGCAGACCACGCCCCGCAGTCCGACAGAGAGTGCGAAATCACAGGAGATCAGATATGTCCGATTTGCCCGAGATGCCGGTTTTCGATGGCCATAACGATGCGCTTTTGCGGCTCTGGAACACCGGCGGCCCCCAAGCGATCCGCAACTTCATCGACGGAGAGCCGCTCGGCCACATCGATCTGCCGCGTGCGCGCAAGGGCGGTCTTGCGGGCGGGCTATGCGCGATCTACGTCCCCTCGGAGCGTGTGCTGGACGCCGAGGGCAACTGGCCGACCCCGGGCCGCGCCGAGGCTCTCGAGGTCACGACCGCGATGGCGGGGATCCTGACGCGGCTGGAAATCGAGGCAGAGGGCGCGCTGAAAATCTGCCGCTCGGCGGCCGATATCCGCGCGGCGATGGCCTCGGGCGCTTTCGCCTCGGTCTTCCATATCGAGGGCGTCGAGGCGATCGGGGCCGATCTCGATCTGCTGTACCTGCTTCATGCCGCCGGCCTGCGCAGCATCGGTCCGGTCTGGAGCCGCCCGAACATCTTCGCTTTCGGCGTGCCCTTCCGCTTCCCCTCGACCCCCGATATCGGCCCGGGTCTGAGCGCGCATGGCAAGGCGCTGATCCGCGCCTGCAACGAGCTCAAGATCATGGTCGATCTCTCGCATATGAACGATGCGGGCTTCTGGGATATCGCGAAAATCTCGGATGCGCCGCTGGTCGCCTCGCATTCCAACGCGCATGGCATCTGCCCGCATAGCCGCAATGTCACCGACCGCCAGCTTGACGCGATCAAGGATACCGGCGGATTGGTCGGTATCAACTTCGGCGTGGCCTTCCTCAACCCGACCGGAGAGCGCGACACCGCGCTGCCGCTCGAGGTGATGGTGCGCCACATCGATTATATCGTTGAGCGGGTCGGCATCGATCATGTCGCATTGGGTTCGGATTTCGACGGCACGACCATTCCGGCGGCGCTGCGCGATGCAAGCGATCTGCCGAAACTGGTCGATGTGCTGAAAGCGGGCGGCTATGTCGGCGAGGATCTGGAAAAGATCACCCACAAGAACTGGATCCGTGTGCTTGAACGCACTTGGGGCGCATAAGCGACCCATGCGGGACTAAGCATGAAAAAGGGGGCCTTATGGCCCCCTTTGTTGTTCGGATCGCGACAGTCGCGCCTCAAATGATCTTTTCGCAGGCACGGGCGGCGGCAAGATAGATCTCTTGCAGGCGACGCGTCACCGGACCGGGTTTGCCGTCACCGATCACCGCATCACCGATCCGCACGACGGGCGTGACAAGGCTCGAGGCGCTGGTCAGGAAGGCCTCGGCGGCGGATTGGGCCTCGGCAATGGTGATCGGACGTTCTTCGATGGTCAGGTTTGCACTTTCGGCGAGGGTCATCACCGCGCGGCGGGTGCAACCGGGCAAGATCGCATGCGAGTTCTGCCGCGTGACGATTTTGTCGTCATGGGTCAGGATGAACGCGGTCGACGAGGCCCCTTCGGTGATCGCGCCGTCTTCATGCAGCCAGACATCGGCAAAGCCCTGCGCCTTGGCATCCTGCTTGGCCAGAGCCTGCCCCAGAAGCATCACGGTCTTGATGTCGCGGCGGTTCCAGCGCGGATCCTCCACAAGGGCGACCGCGATGCCGTTTTGCTGGGCGGGCGTGTCGTAGAGCTTCTTCGGCTGGGTGAAGGCGACGAAGGTGGGCGCCATATCCGCTTCGGGCAGGAAGTTGCGCTCGGCCACCCCGCGCGAGACCTGAAGATAGATCGTGCCGTCCGTCATCTGGTTGCGCCGCGCCAATTCGATCTGCATTTCGCGCACGTTTTCGAGAGCAAGCGGCAGCGGAATGTCCAGTTCGCCAAGCGAACGGGCGAAACGGGCAAGGTGGAGATCATTGTCGATCAGGTGCCCGTCGACCATTGCGGTGACCTCGTAGATCGCATCCCCGAACAGGAACGCCCGATCCATGACCGAGATTTTTGCTTCGTTTTCAGGCAGGTAAGAGCCGTTGATGTAAATATGACGCGTCATGATCCTAGCTCGCATCCGATGGTTGCCGCCAGCCATAAGCACTCGGGTCGGGAATGGCCAATGCCGGATTTTCCCGAGGTTAGACCCTTTTTGCATAGCTCTGGCATCGGGCGGACAAGGGGTCTAAGGCAGCTCCTTCGCGGAAAGGTGCGTGATGGAACTCAAATGGCTCGAAGATTTTGTGATGTTGGCGAGCACCGCCAGCTTCTCGCGTGCGGCCGAGGCGCGCCACATCACCCAATCGGCGTTTAGCCGCCGCATCAAACAGCTCGAAGCATGGCTGGGCGCGCCTTTGATCAGCCGCGCGAGCATCCCTGCCGATCTCACCCCCGAGGGCCGCGCCTTTCTGCCGGTCGCTCAGGATGCGATCCGCACCTTCTATGCGGCGCGCGAGGCCCTGCGCCCGCCCAAGGGCCGTCAGGCGGTGCTGAATTTCGCCGCGCTGCACACGCTTAGCGTGACCATGTTGCCCGATTGCCTGACGCGGATCGAGACGGAGCTTCCCGCCACCGCATCCAAGGTCATCCCCGATCGCGGCGGCATCGAGGCCAATCTGGAAACCCTGATCAGCGGAGAGGCGGATTTCTTTCTGACCTATGCCCATCCCTATGTGCCGATGCTGCTCGATCCCGAGCAATTCGACTGGATCGGCATGGGCCGCGAGGCGGTTCTGCCGGTGGTCTCGCCCGCGCTCCATCTGCGCGGGGGCGGTGCTGCGGCAGGCGGCGATCTGCTGGGTCAGGCGCTGAACCGCAAGATCGAGCTGCCCTATCTCGATTACGGGCGGGTCTCGTTCTTCGGCACGGCGCTGCAGCGGCTTTTGACCCTGCGGCCTTTCCGCCGCCGCGTGGTCCATGAAAGCTCGATCAGCGTCGGCCTGAAAGAGCTGGCCCTGCGCGGCACCGGCCTGTGTTGGTTGCCCGAAAGTCTGGTCGGGGCCGAGCTGGCCTCGGGCGATCTGGTGCTGGCCTCGCCCGATCCGGCCTGGCAGCTCGATGTGGAGATCCGGCTTTACTGCTATCGCGGCGAGGACAACCGGACCCCGCATCCGCTTTGGCCGCGCATCGTCACCGCGCTGGCGCCACCCCGACCCGTGCAACACGATCTGGGACCGGCAGCGGCCTGAGCCAATGGTGGCGCGCGCTCCGCTCTAGCGCAGATCGGCGATGACCTTGCCGTCGTTGGGCAGGCTGCCCGCGGCCACCACCTCGACCGCGCCCTTGAGCCGCGTGATCTCGGCCAGCTTGTCCGCGAGGCGGTCGCCCAGAGCCTGTGCGGCGGCGGGATCGGGATGTTCGGCCAAAAGGCGCATCCGGTCCTGTTCGCCGTCGCGGCTGACCTCGAGACGCAGGCGCAGGGCCTCTGGCACGGCGCGGGCGATCGCCGCGACCTGTTCGGGGCGCACGAACATGCCTTTGACCTTGGTGGCCTGATCGGCGCGGCCCATCCAGCCCTTGATGCGGCGGTTGGTGCGGCCCGTTGTGGTGGCCCCCGTCAGGATCGCCGACAGATCACCCGTGGCAAAGCGAACGAGCGGGTAATCGGGATCGAGCCGTGTCACGAGGATTTCGCCAACCTCGCCGTCGGGAACGGGTTCGCCGGTGCCGGGCCGCACGATTTCAAGAATGATGTTCTCGCTGACCACCATGCCTGCGCCGCCGTCCTCGAAGGCGACGATGCCGAGATCGGCGGTGCCGTAGCATTGGCTGACCGCAACGCCGCGCGCGGCCAGCTCGGCGCGCAGGCTCTCGGGTAACGCCGCGCCGGTCACCATGCCGATTTCCAGCGACGAGCGGTCCGCTCCGGCCTCGTCCGCCTTGTCGAGCAGGATTTTCAAAAAGTCGGGAACACCGACATAGACGCGCGGGCGGTATTGCGCGATCGCGACGAGCTGGTCGGCGGTATTGCCCGGCCCCGAGGGGATGACGGGGCAGCCGATCGCCTCGGCCCCGCCCTCGAAGATGAAGGCGGCGGGGGTCAGGTGATAGGAAAAGGTGTTGAGGATCACATCCGCAGGCCGTGCCCCCGCCGCATGGAGAGCCGCCGCCGAATTCCACCAATCGGGCCCGCGCCCCTCGGGATCGAAGATCGGACCGGGCGAGACGAACAACCGCCGCAAGCCGCCGGTCGGGCGTCCGGTCAGCCCGCCGAAGGGCGGTTTCGCCGTCTGCAATTCGACCAGATCGGATTTGCGCAGAACCGGAAGTTTGGCGAGGTCATCCAGAGATTTCAACGGGATGACGGCCGGAAGCCGCTCGGCCCAAAAGGGTTGCGCCTCGCGCATCGCGGCCAGCTGGAGGTTCAGCCGCGCCAACAGGTTCTCGGCGCGATCCGTCGGGCTTTGCCCCTCGGCCGCGTCATAAAGCTCGGCGGTCATGGGTGTCTCCTTATGCCAGCCAGCGCTTGCGCCGGCGATAGTGTTTGACGTTGCGGTAATCGACCTTGCCCGCCCCGCCGAGATAGAAATCCTGCACGTCGGGGTTCGATTTCAGCACATCGGCGGATCCCGACATCACGACCTGACCGTTCTCGATCAGATAGGCGCGGCTGACGATATCGAGGGTGGCGGCGGCGTTCTGCTCGACCAAAAGCACCGACATGCCCTGTTCGGCATTGATCTCGGAGATGATGCCGAAAATCTCCTGCACCAGCAGGGGCGAGAGCCCGAGCGACGGCTCGTCGAGCATGATCAGCTTGGGTTCGGTCATCAGCGCCCGCCCGATCGCCAGCATCTGCTGCTCGCCGCCCGAGAGATAGCCGGACTTCGATTTAATGCGCTCCTTGAGGCGCGGGAAATAGGCATAGACCTGTTCGCGCAGCTCGTTGAAACGGGCGGTATTGCGGCCGCGATAGGCGGCAATCAGGTTCTCGTCGGGCGTCAGATGGCCGAAGATGCGGCGCCCCTCGAGGACATGGACCAGACCCGAGGCGACGCGTTCCGGCGCGCCCATATTGACGATCGAACGGCCCTGAAAGCGGACCTCGCCCCGTGTGACCAGCCCGCGCTCGGGGCCCAGAAGCCCCGAGATCGATTTCAGCGTCGTCGATTTCCCCGCGCCGTTCGAGCCGAGAAGCGCGACCATCTCGCCTTCGCCGATTTCAAGCGAGACGCCTTTAATGGCAAGGAAAACCTTGTCGTAGATGACTTCGACATTCTCGAGCACAAGCGCGGTCATGGCTTAATGCCCCGCTTTGTATTTGGCGGCGGAATCGACGATGACCTGACGGATCAGCTCGGGATAGGCGGCCTGCCATTCCGAGACCGGCACCCATGCCTCGCCGTTCCATTCCGAGACGCGGCCCGCGCCGCCGCCTTGATGGTCCTCGGCGGTGATGGTGATTGCGGGCATCAGGCCTTCGGCGTTGTAATCCTTGATCTGCTCGAAGCCGGCTTTCAGCTTGTCGCCGTCAAGCGGCCCGCCGCCGGCCAGACCCAGACGTGCCGCCTCGACCGAGACGGCCATGGTCGCCACGCCGAGGTTGTAATAGCTGGTGCCGACGTTTTTCGCGTCGCCCGCGCCTTTGCCGGTCGCGATGACTTTCTCCTGAATGCGCTGGATGATCGGGTGGTCCATGCCTGCGGCGGTGGCCTCGAAGCGTTTGACGCCCTTCATCATCGGGCCGACATTGGCCGCGTCGGTTTCGGCCAGCCAGATCACCGAATGGATCTGTTCGGGACGAATGCCGTTCTGGATCGCGGTCTTGACCGAGACCGCCTGACCGCCGCCCGCGCCCCAGATCATGACGTAATCGGGACGGTAGCGGCGCACTTCGGACCATGCCGCCGATTGCTCGTTGCCGGGCGAGGCATAGGGGAAGGCCTGATATTCGAACTTCTCTTGCGCGGACAGCGCCTCGAGGATCGGCAGGGGCTCTTTGCCGAAGGGGCTGTCGATATGGACGATGGCGATTTTCTTGCCTTCGAGCCCGCCTTCGCTGGTTTTCATATAATCGATCAGGCTGGCTGCCTGCGCCCAATAGGTGGACATGACGGGGAAGATATAGGGGAAGACCGTCCCGTCCGAGGCGTCGCCGCGCCCGTGGACCGGCGTGATCACCACGCGTTTGTCGGCATCGGCCTGATCGAGGATTGCAGCTGAAACCGGCGTGGACAGGAAGTCGAAGAGGATCGCGCCTTCTTCCTTGGCGCGGTTATAGGCCTCGATCCCGCGCTGCGGCTGGTTGCCGGTATCGCGCACGATCGCGGTGAAGGTATTGCCGTCGATGCCGCCTTCCTCGTTGACCAAGGTCAGGTAATCGCGCTGGCCCTGATTATATTCGCCGGTCAGGAACGTATAGACGGCGGTGAAATCCTGCAGCAGGCCGATCTTGATTTCCTCGGCCGCGGACATCTGGACCGTGCCGAAGGCCGTCCCGAAAGCAAGGGCGGCTGTGAGTGCGGTTGTGCGCATCCATTTCATTGACTTTCCTCCCATTTCAAACCCCCTCCCGAAGGGTCAGCTCTTGGCGTGGCGGAACGGCCAGACCAGAAAATACTTGCGGATATTGTCGTAGATCTTGGCCAGACCCAGCGGCTCGAAGAGCAGGAAGCCGATGATCATCGCGCCGTAGATCATGAGCGGCAGATGCGACAAAAAGTTCTGGCTCACCGGAAACCAGCCCGCGGTTGCCAGTGCCGAAATCCCGTTGGTCAGGAAGATCGGCGCCAGCAGCACGAAGCCCGCGCCCAGATAGCTGCCGATGACCGAACCGAGCCCGCCGACCAGCACCATCGCGACCAGCTGGATCGAGACGTTGAAGCCGAATTGCTCGGGCGTGACGGCGCGGTAGTAACAAAAGGCAAGGATCGCGCCGGTCACGCCGCCAAGGAAGGACGAGGTGAAAAACGCCGACAATTTGGTGCGGAACGGATCGACCCCGATCACGGCGGCCGCGAAATCCTTGTCGCGGATCGCCACCAGAGAGCGGCCGAAGCTCGTGCGTTTGACGTTGAGGTAGAACAGCGTCAGCAGCACCGCCCAGCCAAGCGCCAGCCAGTAGCGTGCGGCGAGGCTGTCGACCGGCATGAACAGGAAGTTGACCGCCGGCGTGCGCAGCGTCGCATGGGCCCCGCCCGAGATCGCGGGCACGTTCACCACGACCCAATCGACCAGATATTGCATCGCAAGCGTGGCCATCACGAGGTAAAGCCCTTTGACCCGCAAAGCCGCCGCGCCGAAGAAGGTCCCGATCACCGCCGAGATGATCCCCGCCAGCAAAAGCGCGAGCTCGAAGGGGATGCCTGCGCGCACCAGATGGATCGAGGCATAGGCCCCGATCGCCATCACGGCGGCAAAGCCGAAATGGAGCTGTCCCGCCATGCCCATCAGCAGCGTCAGCGACAGCGCCGCCGCCGACCAGATCACCCAAGGCAGCACATAGCTGCCCAGATAAAGTGGCGAGACGAAGAGCGGCGCGAGGATCGCCAGCACCAGAATGATGCCGACCTGCCAGCGGTCTGCCGGTACTTTCCACAATTTGCGGTCGGCGGCATAGCTGGTCTGGAACGTGCCGGAGAGGCGGTAGAACATGGCTCAGATCCTCTCGATGTCTTCGCGGCCAAAGATGCCGAAGGGGCGGACCATGATGGTCAGCAAAATGATGAGCGAGGTGACGACATCGCGGGTCGAGCCGCCGACATGGCTGTCGAGATAGCCCGGAATGACCGAACCGAGGATGCCGACGAGCAGCCCTCCGACGAGCACGCCGGGGATGGAATCGATCCCGCCCAGAATGACGACCGCGACCGCAGGGAAAAGCAGCGTCGAGAGCGTCCAGTCGACACCCTGCGCCGAGCCCCACAGCGCGCCGCCCACGACCGCGGTGATCCCCGCGAGCCCCCACGAGATGCCGATGGCGCGTTCGACCGAGATGCCGACGGCCCAGCTCGAGATATGGTCGTCCGAGACCGCGCGCAATTTGGTCCCGAGCCGCGTGCGGAAGAACAAAAGCGCGACTCCCACCAGCACCAGAGCGGCAATGCCTCCGAAAAGCGAGGTGCGGTTGATGAAGACGTCGCCGATGATGACCGGCGCGAAATCGATGCCGAGATCGATGGATTTGGGGGCCGAACCGAAGATGCCCGGCACCAGACCACGCAGCAGGATGTCCAGACCCAGCGTCAGCATCACCACCATGATGATCGGCTGGCCGACCATGCGGCGAAGCAGCAGCCGCTCGACCACCAGACCAAAGAGGAACATCACCACCATGGCGGCGGGAATGGCCAGCCAGATCGGCAGGCCCGCCGAGATGAACAGCCAGACCGCATAGCCCGCCGTCATCACCACCGCGCCCTGCGCGAGGTTCGGCACGCCCGCCGATTTGTAGATCAGCACGAAACCCAGCGCGACCAGCGAATACATCAGGCCGGTCAGCGCGCCGTTGATCAGAAGCTCGAAGAAATAGGCCATCATGCGGCTCCCTTCACATCGGACAGCCGCAGCATCCGGTCGAGCGAACCGGTCTGGCCGTTCTCGTAGGTGATCTGCGCCTTGAAGTCGATTTCGCTGTCGCCCGCATTCAGCGCCTCGATGATCGGGCCGTAACGCTCGTCGATCACGTTGCGTTTAAGCTTGCGGGTCCGCGTCACCTCGCCGTCGTCGGGGTCGAATTCCTTGTGCAGGTTGACGAAACGCGCGATCGACAGCCCCGAGGGCAGATGCGCATTGACCGCCGCGATCTCGGCGTTGACCAGATCGTAGATGCGCGGCTGCTGCGATAGCTCGGCATAGGACGTGTAAGCCACGCCATGTTCCTGCGCCCATTGCCCGACCGCCTGAAAGTCGATGCAGGTGATCGCGGTCAGCATGTTGCGGCCTTTGCCGATCACGGCCGCATCCTTGATATAGGGCGAGAATTTCAGCCGGTTCTCGATATAGGTCGCGATGAAGCGGTGCCCGTCGGCCGTCTCGACCACTTCGGAAACGCGGCCCAGCACGACCAATTGTCCGTCCGGCTCGATCTGGCCGGCATCGCCGGTCTGCAGCCAGCCGTCGACCAGCGCTTCGGCGGTGGCCTTGGGGTTCTGGAAATAGCCGTCGAAGATATTGTCGCCCTTGAGCAGGATCTCCCCATGCTCGTCGATCTTCATCTCGACACCCGGAAAGGGCCGTCCGACGGTGGTCAGCGAGATATCCTCGGGGCTTTGGGCGACGGCCAGCGCGCAGTTCTCGGTCTGGCCGTAGAACTGGCGCAGGTTCAGGCCAAGGGCGCGAAACCACAGGAAGACATCCTCGCCGATTGCCTCGCCCGCGGTATAGGCGCGCTCGACGCGCGACAGGCCAAGCTGGTCGCGAAGCGGGCCGTAGATCAGCCATTCGCCAAGCAACCGCGACAGCTTGCCGCCCGAGGCCTTGCCGTCGAGTTTCGCGCGTTCCGCCGCCATCGCACGGGGCATGAAGTAATCGTAAAGGCGGCGCTTGAGGCCGGTCGTCTCGCCCATTCCGACCTGTACCCGCGTCAGCATTGCCGACCAAGCACGCGGCGAGGCGAAGTAAAGCGTCGGGGCGATCTCGCGAAGGTCATGCATCGCGGTTTCCTGCGCCTCGGGGATATTGACCGAGAAACGCAATTCGGTTGCGGCACCGATCGAAAAGATGAAATCGCCGACCCAAGCCATCGGCAGATAGGCCATATGGGTCTCGCCCTGTTTGAAATAGCCCGCCGCTGCGGCATTGCGTACGCCCGACAGAATATGGCCGTGTTTCAAGGGGATACCCTTGGGCGCGCCGGTCGTTCCCGAGGAATGCATCAGGACGGCGACATCGTGGATTGTCGCGCGCGCGACCAGATCCGCGGCCAGCGCGGGATCGGCCTTGATCCGCGCGGCCCCTTCGGCGCGGATGGTTTCGAAACCGGCGACGCCTGCGGGTTCGCGCCCCGCCAGACCGCGCGGGTCGTCATAGATGATCAGACCCAGCCCTGCATGGCTCTCGCGGGCCTCCAGAAGCTTGTCGACCTGCTCTTGGTCCTCGGCGATGGCGAAGCGGATATCCTCTCTCGCCATTTGCGCGGCCAGCTCCTCGGCGGGGGCATCGGCATAGGCGGGCGAGGGGATCGCGCGCAGGCAGGCCGCGCCCAGCATCCCGAAATAGAGGTTCGGCCGGTTGTCCCCGATCACGAGAACCACATCCTCGGGCCCGACGCCGCGCGCCTCGAGGCCGGCCGCGAATTCGGTCACGGCGGACAGGTAATCGCGCCAGCTATATTCCTGCCAGATGCCGCGATCGCGTTCGCGCATGGCCACTTCTGCGGGATGTTCGGCGGCGTTTCTCGCCAGACGGGCAAGGATCGTGTCGCCGCGCTGCCAAGCGGGATGAAGCGCCTCGGATGCGGCAAGCGCGCTTGCCGGGGGATTGGTGGCAAGGGTCGCGTCATGCTGCATGGCGGGGCTTTCCGATATAGGCCTCGACCACCTGCGGATCGGCGATGGTTTCGCGCGCGGGGCCCTGCGCGATCTCGCGGCCGTTGTTGAGAACGAGCACGCGGTCGCACAGAGCGGTGACGACATCCATATGGTGCTCGATGATCAGGACGGTGAGGCCAAGCGCCTCCTGCGCGTCCAGAATGAAGCGGACCATATATTCCTTTTCTTCCTGGTTCATGCCCGCCATCGGCTCGTCCAGAACCAGCAGGCGCGGCTCGGCGCTGAGCGCGCGGGCGAGTTCGACGCGCTTTTGCAGGCCAAGGGGGATCGTATCGACATGCTCGTCGCGGGCGGGGGCCAGCTGGAGAAGGTCGATCACCTCTTCGACCTTGCGGCGATGCGCGATCTCGTCCTTGCGCGCCCACCACGGATAGAAAAACGAGGCGAGCGGATTGGGCTTCATATAGATGTGGCGGCCCATCAGAATATTGTCGAGCACGCTCATCCCGTGAAAAAGCGCCACGTTCTGGAAGGTCCGCGCCACGCCCATCGCCGCGATTTTCGCGGGTTTGAGCCCGTTGATCTGGCGGCCGTCCAGCGTGATGCGGCCCTCTTGCGGCGGATAGAAACCCGTCACCGCATTCACCAGCGTCGTCTTGCCCGAACCGTTCGGCCCGACAAGGCCGAAAATCTCGCCGCGCTGGATGGTAGCGGATACGTTTTTCAGCGCGACCACGCCACCGAAACGGCGCACGACA
Organism: Paracoccus cavernae; assembly: GCF_042430175.1. Taxonomy (NCBI): domain Bacteria; kingdom Pseudomonadati; phylum Pseudomonadota; class Alphaproteobacteria; order Rhodobacterales; family Paracoccaceae; genus Paracoccus; species Paracoccus cavernae. Next base: position 83,691 of record NZ_JBHMDZ010000048.1, read on the forward strand.
TCATCGCAAACCAGAACCTCGTCGCGAGCAGAGTTCATGGCCGAATTCATGAGCGGACCTGTTGCGGCTGTGCCTGCGACAGCGTGCGCCGTCCCGAACATGCGGGGTCTCCGTGCATGGCTGCTCCTCCCAAAGACAGTCTTGCCGGCCGCCTTACCCTGCGGCCTCGGATCGTGAATTTCAGGCTAGCATCGCATTCGATTTCCGGTAAACCGAAAAGAATGGCAATGTTCTTTCAGGTTTCTTGAAATGCATCCCAATCTTATCGACCATTTGACGGCTTTCTGTGCGATCGTCGACCACGGCAGCCTGACGGCGGCGGCCAAAGAGCTGCGCCGCCCGATCTCTTCGATCAGCTACTCTTTGGCACAGCTTGAAAGCTATTGCGGCTTTGCGCTGCTCGGACGCGGGACGAACCGCTCGGAGCTGACCGAAAAGGGTCGCGCGCTTCTGGCCGAGGCCCGCAGCGTCGTCGAACGCGGGCGCAGTTTCACCACCCATGCGGCCTCGCTGGAAAAGGGCGAGGAAACGCGGCTAAGGGTGCTTGTCGACGTGCTTTTTCCGCGTGCCGACATGACGCGGGCGCTGGCGGAGTTTTCGCGCGCGCATCCTTTGGCGCGCATCCAGTTCTTCAATTCCTCGCTGGCGACGCTTTGGGACGATCTGCGCGAGGGCAATATCGATTTCGCGCTGACTTTGGCGGCGGCAATCCCCTCGGATATCGCGGCGAGGGATCTGGGAAGCGAGACGCTCGGGCCGGTTTGCGCGGTCGGCCACCGGCTGGCGCAGCTGCCCCAACCCCTCGCGATGCGCGCCTTCGACCGCGAGCGGCAGATCTATTACGTCGGCTCTCCGGCGATCGATATGGAGCGCGTCGGACGGCTGTTTTCGACCGATGTCTGGACGGTCAACGACGTCGAATCGATCAAGGGCATGGTCACGGCGGGGCTCGGCTGGTGCTTTTCGGCCGACAGTACCTTCGAGCCGGAGATCCGGCGCGGCGAGGTCGTGCGTCTGACCTGCGAGGATATGCAGTTCCATCCCGTGCGCACCGTCGTCGTCGCCTGGCCCGCCCATCGCCGGCCCGGGCCTTTGGGACGGGCTTTGGTCGAGGCTTTGACCCGCGTCATGACCGGCAGCAGCGATCCGGTGGATTAGGGTGCATGTCGGCGGCGCGGCGCTGCTTTTGAAAAGCTGAAAGGCTGGATCGGGATTGCCGATTTTTGCCCCTGCCGCGCGGAGGCTAGGCTGGAGATGTTCCAACCAGCAGGCCCCGCATGATCCAGAGCCGTCCGATACGCCCCTTCGGCTTCGCCGTCCCCGACAAGGGTTTGCCGATCATTCGCGCGGCGCTGCCCGAGGGCTCCGCCCTGCGTGGGGGTGTCATGGTTCTGGGCAATTTCGACGGCTTCCATCGCGGCCATCTGTATCTGATCCGCGCCGCCAAACGGATTGCGGCGGATGGCCGTGCGGTCGGTGTCATGTCGGTCGAGCCGCATCCGCGCCAGCTTTTCCGCCCCGCCGATGCGCCGTTCCGTCTCGCCTCGGTGGCGCAAAAGCATCATCAGGCGGCGGCGATCGGGCTGGATTTTCTGTATGAGCCTGCTTTCGATGCCGCTTTCGCGGTAATACAGCCGATTGAATTCATTAACGATATTCTGGGCGCGACTTTGGGCGTGTCGCATATCGTCGTGGGGGCTGATTTTCATTTCGGGGCGAAACGTGCGGGCAATGCCGCGACGCTTGGCGCCGAATGTCCGCCGCGCGGCATCGGTGTTACCGTGCTGCCGCTGCAGGCCGGATATTCTTCGACCGCGGTGCGTGCGGCGGTAGCGGCGGGCGAGATCGCGCAGGCCCGCAACTTGCTCGGCCGCCCGTGGCAGGCCGAAGTTGCGCGGGGTCTATGCCTTGCCCGCGGCCAGATCCGCCCGCCTGCCGGACGTTACCTTATCCGCGCGGCGGCCCTCTCGCCGGTCCTGCTGATCGATCTCGATGACGAGGGACGTATTTCGGGGCCGCAAAACCTGCCCGCGCGGATTGATTTTCTCGAACGGCGCAGCAGCCCGTTTGCCTATCGGAGCCAGCCATGACCCAGTTTTTCCACCTCCCCGCCAACGGCTATCGCACCATGCCGTGGAAGAACGGCCGTGGTGCGACCGACGAGGTTTGGCTCTGGCCGGAAGATGCGGATCGCGAGGATTTCTCGATCCGCATTTCGCGCGCGCCGATTACCGATGACGGCGGCTTTTCCGCTTTCGAGGGTGCGGATCGGGTGATTACCCTTATCGAAGGGCGGGGGCTCGGGTTGGATTTTGCCGAGGGGCAGCATCGGATCGCACCGCATGTACCCTTTCAATTCGACACCGGCCTTGCGCCTTTCGGGCGGCCGTTGGGCGGGCCGGTACGGGTCTTCAACGTCATGGCGCGCCGCGCGGATTGGGTGATTGCGGATGCGCGGGTGACGGAGGAACCGGCGGAGTGGCAGGGCGATCTGGTCGTGGCCTTCGCGCTCGCGCCCCAAAGCATCCTTTGCGGTGGCGAGGAGATCACGCTCGCCGCGCAAGATACCGTCGTTTTGCGTGACCCCGCGCGCGTGTTGGCCACAAAGGGGCCGGTTCTCGTCGTCACCTTGCGCGCGGCCTGAGCCGTCAGAGCCCACCGGAAAGCATTAAGGCCCGCCGGTCCGGCGGGCCTTTCCCTTGCGAGGGTGCGCGGTCAGCCCCGCGCGAATTTATCGCGGCATTTCTGTGCGAAACGCTCTGCCGCGCCCGAGAGGCGATGGTCCTTGCGCCAAGCCAGAACGATCTGCGAGAGCGCATGGTCCCCCGCCAGGGGCAGCGCCACCAGCGGCAACCCGTCATAGCTCATGCTGGCGGCGGGTTTGGTCGCAAGCAGCGTATAGCCCAGCCCGTGGGCGACCATTCCGCGCACCATCTCGAAGGAGGTCGAGCGGTGGGCGATGACCGGCTCGATTCCCTGCGCGGTCAGAATGCCGGTGAAATAGGCACCCGAGGGCGGCGCATCCAGCAAGACCATCGGCTCCGCGGCCAGATCGGTCGGCAGAACCTCGGCCTGACGCGCCATCGGATGATCCTCGGCCAGCAGGACATAGGGGGTGAGCGTGCCCAAAGCCTCCCATTCGAAACGCTCGTCGAGACCGTTGTCGTAGATCAGCGCGACTTCGGTTTCGCCCGAGATCAGGCTTTCGGTCAGGCGGCGCTGGTCGCCCTCGAGCAGGTCGATATCAAGCCCGCCGAGCTGGCGGATCAGCGCGGGCATGAGGAACGGGCCGAAGGTGTGGAAACAGCCGACATTGAGCTTGAGCCCCTCGCCGTTGAGAACGCCGCGCATGCTGCGCGGGGCCTCGATCCGGCGCGACGACCCGTAGGAGCGGTTGGCATAGATCAGCGGTGAGCCGATCCTTGCGCTATGGGTGTCGTCGACCGCGCAAAGCAGGACGTGATGGGTCCCGACACGCTCGGCCGAGAGGATGCGGCATTCGAAGGCGACCAGCGGATCTGCGACGCGCGGCGTGCCGTTTGCCAGCGTCACCCATTCGGTGCATTCGAATTTGTCGCCCAGCTCGTCCTTGAAGCGGCCCGCGAAGGCTTCCGAGATATAGGATTGGTCCTCGCGCAGGACGTTGACGCAAACCACGCCGTTTTCCAGAATTTTCGGCGCGGCGGGGCTGAGATGGTGGACGCAGACCAGAAGCGTTGGTGCCTCGCCATCCGCCGAGACCGAGGCCATCGCCGAAACCGTGACCCCCGCGCGCCCCGACGGCCCGTCGGTGGTGACGACATTCACCGTGCAGGCCGCGTGGCTCATGCCGGCGACGAAGCGGTCGCGGGCCGAGATCTGGGGGATTTGCGTATCGGCATTCATCGTGGCGATCCTTGCTGCTGGGTCGTGCATCTTGCTGTTTCGACCCCAGATGATGATATTTTCCCGCCGCCCGAAAATCGTGTTTTCCGCAGCAATGCCTCAGAAGTCCTGAGGGGCGGGGCGGGTTGTGGTCTCGGGTCCGGTATCGGTTGCGGGGATGCGGGCGGCGCATCCGCCCGCCATCATGCCGGGGATCGCGCCGTCGCAAATCGTCTCGCGGCAATGGTCGATGAAGGCATCCATCACCCGCGAGCGGCGCAGCTCGGCGAGGTGTGCGATGCCGAAACTGATCGAATGGGTGACATCCTCGATCGGCAGGTAAACCAGCGGCAGGCCGTTTTCGGCGCGCATGTTCACGGGGCGCGCGGTCATCAGCCCGTAGCCCAGCCCCGCCGCGACATAGGAGCGGAGCGAGGCGGTCGACGACGTCTCCATCACCACCCGCGGCGTACCGCCGATCTGGCTGAAGAGCCCGAGGAAATAGTCGCGTGTCAACGGCAGGTCGATCAGGATGAAGGGGTCGTCGATCAACTCGGCCAACCGGACCGAATTGCGGTCGGCAAAGCGGTGATCCGCGCCGACGATGACATAGGAATTCAGCCGCGCCAGCTCGACGAAGGTCATGTCGGGCGGCAGTTTCAGGTTGTAGGTCAGCGCCAGATCGATGCGCGCCAGACGCAGGTTCTCCAGAAGTTCGGCCTCGCTCCCTTCGGTCATGGTCATTTGCACCGCATCATAGCGGCGCGAGAAACCCGCCCAAAGCTCGGGGGCGATCAGCGGCGCGAAGGTGAAGAACGTGCCGACCTTGAGCGTGCCCGACACCCGGTCGTTGGCGTCGCTTGCCACCTCGTAAAGCTCGGCCGCGGCGCGCAAAGATTCCTTGGCCGCGCGCAAAAGCCGCGTGCCGGCAGGGGTCAGCGACAGGCCCTGCGCATGGTGGCGCACGAAGAGCTGGACGTTGAGCTCGGTCTCGAGATGCGAGATCGCCGCAGAGATCGAGGGCTGCGAGATGTTCACCTGCTCGGCGGCTTTCGTGACCGAAAGCGTCTCGCCGGCCGCGATGAAATAGCTGAGCTGTCTGAGTGTGAAGCGCATCTGTCCGTCCCCTTCATCAATGCGAATTGGCAGCACTCATGCCGGTGTTTTGCACGCAAGGGAATGGCGGCGCCGGCCTCATTCGCGCTTCGATTGAGGGGCTGCCAGTTCCTCGACCAGCCGCGCGAGCATTGCATCACAAAGCGCCAGTTGCGCGCCAGAGACGAACTCGTCGGGCTTGTGGCCCTGATCCATGAAGCCCGGCCCGCAGATCGCGGTGGACATGCCCGTCGCTTGCTGGAAAAGCCCGCCCTCGGTCCCGAAAGCGACCTTGATCGAGGTGCCGCTTTCGCCGGTCAGGCGGCGCAGCAGCGCCACAACCGGCGCGTCCTCGGGGGTTTCGAGGCCGGGATAGCCCGAGATTTCCTCGATCTCGATGCGTGCCTGCGGGAAGCGCGGCTGGTGGACGGCGGCGATCGCGCGGGCATCGGCATGGATTGCGGCCATGATCCGCGCCGGATCATCGGCGACGATATTGCGGATCTCGAAATCGATCTCGCACAGGTTGGGCACGATGTTGAGGGCGGTGCCGCCGCGCATCATGCCTGCATGGACGGTCGAAAACGGGATGTCGTAGGCCGGATCGCGGGCCCCGTTGCGCGCCAGATCGTCCTGACGACGCGTCAGCGCGGCGACAAAATCCGCGCCCAGATGCAGCGCGTTCAGCGCGTTCGGGGCAAGTGCGGAATGGCCCTCGACACCGTGACAACAGGCGCGATAGGCGGTCTTGCCCTTGTGGCCGGTCGCGATCTTCATGCCGGTCGGCTCGCCGATGATGCATAGGGCGGGACGCTCGGGTCGGGCGGCCAGCGCCTCGATCATCCTGCGCACGCCCATGCAGCCGATTTCCTCGTCATAGGAAACGGCCAGATGCAGCGGGGTGGCCAGATCGCGGCGCGCGGCCTGAAGCGCGGCATGGATCGCGGCGGCGACAAAGCCCTTCATATCGGCGGTGCCGCGACCGTAAAGGCGGCCGGAATCTTCGGTCAGAACGAAGGGATCGCTGCTCCAGTTCTGGCCCGTCACCGGCACGACATCGGTATGGCCCGACAAGACCACGCCACCACCACCTTCGGGGCCGATCGTCGCCCAAAGATTGGCGCGGCTGCCGTCCTCATGGGCGAAACGCTCGATCCGCGCACCGGCGGGCGCGAGCAGGCTCTCGATATAATCGAGCATCTCCAGATTGGACTGCCGCGAGATCGTCTCAAATGCGATGAGGCGGCGCAGGATCTCGGTGGTCGAGGGGATCGGGGAGAGTGCGGTGGTTTGGCCGGTCATGGGGATCTCGCGGGGATCTCATGGGGGAAGTCGGGGGAAAAGCGGGGGCGGATGGCCGCCCCCGCCCTGGGGTTCATTCGTCGCCCGGCACGCCATAGCTCGGCGCGGCATCGGGGTTGAGCGCGCGGGTGACATAGGCGTCCATCTCGGTGCGCCAATGTTCCCAAAGGGCGGCGCAATCCTCGATCGGGTCGCCCTCGCTCCAGTCGATGCGCAGATCGGCAACGGGCCAGCTGACCTTGTCGACGATGACCATGCCCATGGAATGGACAGGGCCTTCCTCGCCGCCCGCCGCGACCGAGGCGCGCATTCCGGCCAGAAGCCGGTCGCCCAGATGTTGGCCCTTGGCCGCCATGAAGGCATCGACCATCTTCTGCGGGATTGCCGCGTCGCACAGCAGGTTCCCCGCCGCAGCCACGCCCTCGCCGTAAGCGATGCCGTGGGTTCCAAGCGTTTTCGCGCCCGAATGCCCTGCCGTACCGCCGTTGCCGTCGACCAGCGCGAGCTGGCGGAACTCGATATGCGGCGCCTCGGCGACCAGCCGCGCAAGCGCGTCCGGTGCCGAAAGTCCCTGTGCCATCAGGTCAAGCCCCTTGGGGCCAAGGCTCGGGTCGGTGATGTTTTGGGTCGCAACCACGCCCACCCCCGCCCGCGCATGGGCGCAACGCGCCGCCACGCAGGGCGAGGAGGACGAAACCGCGATCCCGAACATGCCGGTCTCGGGGCAGCGGCCCGAAATCGAGAAGGTCATCGCTTCCCCCTTACGCGTCCGGAATGACGGCGGTGGCTTCGATCTCGACGACCCATTCGGGGCGGGCGAGGGCCGGAACCACGATGCCGGTGGAGCAGGGATGCACGCCCTGAATATGCTTGCCCATTTCCTGATAAACCGCCTCGCGGTAACGGATATCGGTCACATAGACGACGATGCGGCAGATATGTTCCATCTTCGAGCCTGCTTCTTCGAGCAGCATCTTGATGTTTTCCATCGTCTTGCGCGTTTGCAGACCCGCATCGCCGACATGAAGGCATTCGCGCGTGTCGAGATCCTGCGAAACCTGACCGCGCAGGAAAACGGTCGTGCCGCGCGCGACGACGCCCTGACTCAGGTCGTTGTTCAGCTTCTGCTCGGGGTAGGTTTCTTTGGTGTTGAAGGGACGGATGCGGTGGTGAACGGTCATTCTTGGGATCTCCGGATGAGTTAGTTCTTGCCCCAGACCTGATCGGACAGGCCGGCGGATTTATGGGTGAAGCGCAAAGCGTCCTTGAAATCGAAGTTGCGGTAGACCGCAGCCAGATGGGCGAAGGGCGGGGATTGCGCGAAAAACTGGAAGGTCAGGCGGTGGCCCGCGTAATCCGAGTTCAGCAGGTCGCGCGCATAGGCCAGAAGCTTGCGGCGGTCCTCGCTCGCCCAGTTTTCGTTGAGCGTGTAGAACTTATCGAGCCACGGCCCCGTCTCGGGATCCTCGAAGCAGGCGGCATCGGGCGTGATGCAGATTTGGCCGCCGCAAAGCTCGCGCGCGATATGCATCATGTGGTGGAGCTGCGAGCAGGCAAGGACGCGGCCGGTCATCAGCAGCGACTGGTTGGGCATCAACAGACCGCCCGGGCTTTCCTCGGCCTCGGCGATCGCGGCGGTGAGATGGGCGTTGATCCCCTCGCGGTAGCAAGCCAGCGTCGCGAGCTTTTCCTGAACCGCGGGCTGATGCTCGAGACCGGTCTGGCGCACGTTCCACAAAGCCGCACCGATCAGCATGTCGGCCAGTTTCAGGTTGCGCTGGACGAAGGCGAAAGCCGAATAGCGGTGCAGCGTCGCGCGGATGAAGGTCGCGGCTTTGGTATGCTGGTAGAACAGCACGTTTTCCCACGGGATCAGCACGTTGTCATAGATGACCAGCGTTTCGACCTCGTCGAATTTGTTCGACAGCGGATAGTCTTTTTCCGGCGCGCGGCCCGCAAAACCCGTGCGCGCGATGAAGCGCAGGTTCGGCGAGGAGAAGTCGCAGACAAAGCCCACGGCGTAATCCGACATCGCCTCGTTGCCCCAATTGGCGATCGTGGGCTTGGTGAAGGCCTGGTTGGCGTAAGCCGCGGCGGTCTCGTATTTCGCACCGCGCACGATGATGCCGGCATCGGTTTCCTTGACGACATGCAGCAGCATGTCCGGATCCTGATCCTGCGGCCGTTTGGAGCGGTCGCCCTTGGGGTCGGTATTGGCCGAGACGTGGAACGGGTCGGTCTTGATGACGTGGTGGATGTGGTTGCGGATATTGGTGGAGAAGCGCGGATCGACCTCGTTGAGGATATCCTGCCCGTCGAAAAGCGACCACATCTCGCCTGCGGTTTCGTCGCCGACACGGGTGACGACGCCGCCGACCTCTTCGAGCACGGCATTGGTCGCGTTGCGTTTGGCGCGCCAGTCATCCTTGGTATAGGGCAGCTTCAGCCCGACCGAGAACCGTTCGCCGTTTTCCTCGTAGCTCATCGTATCGCGATGGGCGTCCTCATGCGCCATGTCGTAGATGCGCGCGCGGATGTCGATCAGCGGTTTGAACATCGCATGTTTGGTGATGTCATGGACGCGCTCGCCATTGATCCAGACGCGGCGACCGTCACGGATGGAGTCGCGATACTGTTCTCCGGTTCTTAGCATGATTTCCTCGAAATTGGTCTTGTGGCGAAGGGGTGCGGGGGCGCGTGGGCGCAGCCGCTGGTGTTGGGACAGACCTCTCCCGTTCCCCCGCGACATGGCGCGCGGGGGGTGGTTTCGGGCGAGGTCAAAAAGGGGATCAGCCGGTGATCAGGGCTTTACATAGGTCGTCCAGGCCCCGTCCCTGACGGTTTTCAGCTCGATCGCGATCGGGGTCTGGGTCTGGCCGTTGGCGTCGAAGGTGATCTCGCCGGTCGCGCCGTCATGTTTGATCGCGCGGATGGCCTCGGCGAGTTTCGCCTTGTCCTCGACCCCGACCTCGTTGGCGGCCTGAATGATGATATTCGCGGCGTCGAAAGCGTATTTCGTATAGGGGCTCATCGATTCCGGATAGGCTTTCGCGGTGTAATCGGCCTCCATCTGCGCCAGCTTGGGGGTCTGGGACGCGGTCGGATAGGACACGATCGTATTGTTGGCAGCCTCGCCCGCGACCGCGATGAACTCCGGATCATAGAAGCCCGAAATCCCGATCATCGGCTTGTCGAGACCGACTTCCTTCATCTGTTTCGCGAGAATGCCCGCTTCGGTGATGACGCCGCCGAAATAGACCGCATCGATCTCTTTGCCCTTGAGCGAGGTCAGGATGGTGCGGAAATCGGTCGAGCCGACCGGCAGAAGATCGGTCGAGACGATCTCGCCGCCTGCTTCGGGCACGAATGTATTGACCGCTTCCGAGTTGGATTTGCCGTAGTCCGAGGTATCGGCGATCACCGCGACGCGTTTGGCGCCCAGATCTTTGACCATCCACTCCGAGAGCGGCTTGTTCTCGGTCAGCAGGGTCGGGGTGACGCGGGTCACTTCGGCGAGATTTTGTTCGGTAATCGCGGGCGAGATCGCGCCCCAGATGATCAGCGGCGTCTGGAAGCGCGAGAAGACCGGCATGGTCGCCAGCGCAACCGGCGAGTTCCAGTGGCCCGTGGCCGCAACGACCTCGGGGTCGTTGACCAGCTTCATCGCGGCGCCGACGCCGGTTTGCGGGTCCGAGGCATCGTCAAGCACGACCGGCTCGATCTCGAATTTGGCGTCCGGCGCGGCATTGGCCTGCTCGATCGCGAGCAAAAAGCCGTTTTTGGCGCCAAGGCCCTGCTGGGCATTGCCGCCCGAAAGCGGGCCCATGAAGCCGATCTTGATCTTGGCCTTCTCGGCGAAAGCGGGGGCCGCGAAAACCGCGGTGGACAGCACTAGACCGGCCAGAACGGCGCGGCGGGTGGTCGAAAAAAGGGTCATGGCCTCTCCTGTCGGTGCGGGCTTTGCCGCATCTGCGCATCTGTCGGGATTTGCCGCGTTTGCCGGTGTTGGTGCCTGAAACCGGCACGGTCGACCGCATCGCGGCTTGTTGTCGTGCCCCGAACATCCACCGATTTCCGTCCCGATGAGAAGTCGCATTATCTGAACCATTGGCTCAGAAAATACGAAGCGCGCGCGGCGCTAAATCAATTGCCCTGAGGTAGGTCCTGCTCGCATCTTCCTCGGAAAAACTAATCCAATAGATCAACACGGGAGGACCGACATGGATAGTCTGATCCTCCAGCACCTGCTGAATTGGCTGGTTCTGGGTAGTATTTACACACTTGTCGCCATTGGTTTCAGCCTGCTGTTCGGGCTTTTGAACGTCATCCACTTTTCGCATGGAGATGTGTCGATGATCGCGCCGTTCGTCGCTTTGGGCAGCCTCCAGATCATGGTTGCGGGCAGCGGCGCGAGCCTTGGAGCCGGGGCAATGCTCGCGGCTCTGGCGCTGGCCATTCTGGTCACGGGACTGATCGGGATCGGGGCTGACCGGCTGGTGATCTCGCGCTTTCGCCGGTCGCCCGCGATGATGGCATTGGTTGCGACCGTCGCGCTCGGCACAGCGATCCGTGAGCTGATCCGCGGCTTTTATCCGCAGGGCTCGAACCCCAAAGCCTTCCCGTCGATCATCGAGGGCTTTTGGCAGATCGGCAGCCTGCGCCTGCCCGCGCAGCCGGTGCTGATCATCCTCTCCACGGTGCTGGTCGTCGTCCTGATGTATCTTCTGATGCAGAAAACGCCGATCGGCATGCGCATCCGCGCCGTGGCCGAAGACAGCGCCACCGCGCGGCTGATGGGGGTCCGCCCGGCGCGGATTTTTGCCTTCACCTTCTTTCTCGCTTCGGCAGTCGGTGCGCTCGGCGCGCTGTTTTTCGCCAGCAACGCGGGCGTGGTGCGCTTCGATTTCGGCGTGCAGCTGGGGCTGATCGGCTTTTCGGCGGCGGTGATCGGCGGTCTGGGCTCGATGACGGGGGCCATTCTCGGCGCCTTGGCCATCGCGGGGATCGAATCGCTGGTGCAGGCCAATCTGGCGGACGGGGCCTCTTACCGGCTGGTCTTCGCCTTCCTTCTGGTGATCGCGATGCTCTGCCTGCGTCCCTCGGGGCTGCTCGGCAAGCCCGTGTTTGAAAAGGTCTGATCCGATGGCTGCGACAATGACCCATATCGAGACCCGTTCGCCCCTTCCCGCCAGCCTGATCGTGATCGCGACCGAAATCGGCGGGGCCGCGCTTTTGTGGGCGCTGCTCATCGCCGAGCAAACCGCCGTGGTGGTTGCGCTGCTGGCGGTGATGGGCGCGCTTTTCGCGGCGCTGCAACTGCGCCCGCAGATCGAGGACACCATCTTGCGCGCCTTCCACGACGCGCGCGCGGTTGCCGTCGCGCTGGGGGTGGTGATCGTGATCGCCTATCCGGTCTTTCTGGGCAACAACACCTATGCGCTGCATCTGCTGATCGTCTCGCTGCTTTATTCGGTGCTGGCTTTGGCGCTGAACTTCCAGCTCGGCTCGGCCAATATCCCGAATTTCGCGACCGGCGCGACCTACGGGATCGGGGCCTATACCTCGGCGCTGCTGGCGATCAACTTCGGCTGGAGCTTCTGGTCGACCCTGCCCGCCGCCGCCGTGGTCGCGACGATCTTCGGCGTCATGCTGGGCATTCCGTCGATGCGGACGCGCGACAGCTATCTGGCGCTGGTCACCATCGCTTTCGGCATCGTCATCCACCAGATGCTCAACAACCTCAGCTGGACCGGCGGACCGAACGGTCTGGTCGGCATTCCCGCGCCCAGCCTCTTCGGCCATTCCTTCATGCGCCCGATCGAGGTCTTCGGCCTGCGACTGCCCAGCCAGGCGAATTTCTACTACCTTTCGGCGCTGCTTCTGGGGCTGTCGATCCTCTCGGCCAAGCGCCTGCACGAAAGCCGCGTCGGTCTGGCATGGAACGCGATCCGCGCCGACGAGCTGGCCGCGAAATGCCAAGGCATCAACGTGGTCTGGTACAAGATCCTCGCCTTCGGGGTCGATGCTTTCCTCGCCGCTTTCGCGGGGACGATCTATGCGTTCTATATCTCGTATATTTCGCCCGACAACTTCACCTTCCTCGTGTCGGTCACGATCATGACCATGGTCATCGTCGGCGGCATGGACAATACGCTTGGCGTGATCATCGGGGCGTTCCTGCTGACGATGCTGCCCGAGAAGCTGCGCGTCTTTTCCGACTACCGCCTGCTGTTCGTCTCGGTCGTGGTGATCCTTTTCCTGATCCTGCGCCCCAAGGGCCTGTTCCCGCAACGCCAGCGCAATTACGGAGGCCATTGATGAGCACCGCGCTTTTGCAACTCAGCGGTCTGGGCATCCGGTTCGGCGGCCTTGTCGCCGTCGATCAGGTCGACCTGAGCGTCGCGCCCTCGACCATCACCTGCATCATCGGGCCGAACGGGGCGGGGAAGTCGACGCTGTTCAACCTGATCACCGGCATCTACCGCCCGACCTCGGGCAAGGTCGTGCTGGAGGGCGAGGAGATCACCGGACTGCCCGCCCACAAGATCGCGACGCGGGGGATCGCGCGGACCTTCCAGTCCTCGCGGCTCTTCGAGGATCTCTCGCTGCTCGACAATGTCATTATCGGCATGCACGGCCGCACCCGCACCGGCGTTCTGACCGCGCTGCTGCGTCCCGCGAAATCGCGGCGCGAGCTGGACGCCTGCGCGACCGAAGCGGCCGAGATCCTGCGCGCCATCTCGGAAGATCTTTATACGCGCCGTTACGAGCCCGCGGGGATCTTGCCGCAGGCCGACCGGCGGCGGCTGGAGATCGCGCGGGCCTTGGCGTCGAAACCCAAGCTGATCTTGCTTGACGAGCCGTCCTCGGGGATGGACGACCGCGATACGGCCGATCTGATGGCCGACATCCGGCGCGTCATGGCCGACAATCCGGGCCTGTCCTTCCTGATCATCGAACACGACATGCGTCTGGTTGCCGAACTGCCCGACAGCGTTGTCGTGATCGATTACGGCAAGAAAATCGCCGAGGGCGATTTCGCGGTGGTGCGGCAGATGCCGCGGGTCCAACAGGCCTATCTGGGGCAGAAGGCGGTCGAGAATGTCTGATATGCTGGAACTCACGAATGTCAGCACCTCTTACGGGCCGGTCTCGATGCTGCGCGGGCTGTCCCTGCGGATCGGCAAGGGCGAGCTGGTCTGCCTGCTTGGTCCCAACGGCGCGGGGAAATCGACGACGTTCAAGGCCTTGTCCGGACTTCTTCCGCTGGATGGGGGCTCGGTGCGGATGATGGGGCAGGATGTCGCGGCGCTCGGCGCGGAAAAGCTGACCGCGCTCGGCGTCGGTTTCGTCCCCGAGGGGCGGCGGCTTTTCCCGAGCCTTTCGGTGCGCGAGAACCTGCGGCTCGGCTATGACGCCTCGCGCTGCGCCATCCCTTTCGAGCAAAGGCTCGAACTGATCTACGACCTCTTTCCGCGCGTCAAGGAGCGGATGGGCCAGCAGGCGAATACGATGTCGGGCGGCGAGCAGGCGATGGTTGCTTTGGCCCGCGCGCTGATCGGCGATCCCGAATTGCTGATCATGGACGAGCCCTCGCTCGGCCTTTCGCCCAAGCTGATCGACGAGTATTTCGAGACCGTCGCCCGCATCCATGCCGAAGGAAAAACCGTGCTTTTGATCGAGCAGAATGCCGAAACGGCGCTGTCGATCTCGGATCGCGGCTATCTGATCGTGCGCGGCCAGATCGCGGTCGAGGGGACCCGCGCCGAGATGCTGGCCGACGACACGATCCGGCATATGTATCTGTAAGCCGGACTGCGGCGGGGGTTTCCCTCCGCCGCATGTATCCGTTCCGCCTCAGGCGGCGCTGACGCGCCAGATGACGTTGCCGACATCATCGGCCATCAGGATCGAGGCCTTGTCCGGCCCGATCGCCACCCCGACGGGGCGGCCGTAGGACAGTTTCTCGTCCTCGGACAGAAAGCCCGTCAGCAGGTCGCGCGGCGGGCCTTCGGGGCGGCCGCCCTTGAAAGGCACGAAAATCATGCGGTAGCCGCTTAGCGTCGAGCGGTTCCAAGACCCGTGCTGGCCGATCACCATCCCGTCGGGATAGCCGGGCAGGGTTCCCGCCGGCATCCAGCACAGGCCGAGCGAGGCGGTATGTCCGCCAAGCGCGTAATCGGGCGTGATCGCGGTGGCGACCAATGCGGGGTTTTGCGGCACGCGGTCGTCGACGATCCGGCCCCAATAGCAATAGGGCCAGCCGTAGAAACCGCCGTCCTTGACCGAGGTCAGGTAATCGGGCGGGGTCTCGTCGCCCAGACCGTCGCGCTCGTTGACCACGGTCCAGAGCGCGCCGGTGACCGGCTCCCATGCCATGCCGACGGCATTGCGCAGTCCCGAGGCAAAGATGCGCGCGGCCCCCGTCGCGAGATCCAGCTCCCAGATCGCGGCGCGGCCTTCCTCTGCCTCCATCCCGTCGTCGCCGATATTGCTGAGCGAGCCGACGCCCGCATAAAGCTTGCTGCGGTCGGGCGAGAGGAGCAGGCTGCGCGTCCAATGCCCGCCCGGTTTGAAACGGACGAGCTCGCGGCCCGCCCCCTCGACGGCGGTTTGGCCGTCGCGATAGGCATAGGCGGTAATCCCGTCGGTATTGCCGACATAGAAAACCCCGTCATGGAGCGCCATGCCGAAGGGTTGGCGCAGGCCCTCGGCGAAAACATGGCGGGTTTCGGCCACGCCGTCCTTGTCGCTGTCCCGCCACAGGCTGATGCGGTTCGCGCTGATCCCGATGGCCTTGGCGCGGCGCATGGTGGCATGGGTCGCCCGCTCGATCAGGCCTTTGGGATTGCCCGCCTCCTGCAGGCTTTCGGCGACGAGCACATCGCCGTTCGGCAGAACCTCGATCCAGCGCGGATGCTCGAGGTTTTCGGCGAAGGCATTGACCTTGAGCCCTGCGGCAGGCGTCGGCATCCGGCCCTGATGCCAGCCGTGGGCGGTCGGCATTTTCAGCGTCATGATGCCTTGGGATTTCGCCTGCGGGATTGCGGGCCGATCGCCCATCGCCTGATGTCGCGGGGCTTGCCCGCGCCGCATCCGGACCATGATGCCGCCGACAATCTCGGTCGCTTTTGCCATCAGATCCATCTGCTTCTCCTGCCGGTTGGGCGGGTCGTAACCCGCGGCCCTACAGCGCGCAGATTAGGCCCTCCCGCCCGATCCGCAAGAAAATCCCGAGCGGAGCTGTTTCAGCCCCGCGCCGAGAAAAGCGCGGGATGATCGATCAGCGCTTGCGCGGCGCGCTCCAACGGCTGGGTTTCGTCGGGGTCCCCGCCCTGACGGCGTGCGGCGGTCAAAAGCGCGCGGCCCGCGCGGTCGGGGGCTTCTTGCAGTTGCGACAGACGCGAAAGTGCGGTGGTGATCGCGCGCTGCTGCCCGCCGGTTGTGGCGGCGCGGCGGCGTAGCGCTTGCAGTTGGTGGATCGCCTCGCCCACCGCTTGTAGCGCGCGGGCGGTGGTCTCGGCACCAAGGCCTTCGCCAGCCTTGTTTCCGGCTTTCTCGCGCATGCGCACCAGCAAGAGCAGGCGGTGGCTGAAGCGCGTCGTCCAGCTTGCCTCGTCGATCTGGGCGGGGCTTGCCTGCGCCGAGGCGGCAAGCTCGGACAGGATCATGCTTTGCACGGTCGCGGCGCGGCGGCGCTCGTCGGTGGCAAAGACCATGCGGAAGCCGAGATAGGCAAAGGCCGGACCCGAGACGACGGCAAGTACCCGCGCGATGGAATCGCCGAAGGTGATGAGCGTCGGGAAGGTCGGTTGCAGGAGAAGCAGGAAGACCATGGCGTAATCGACCGCGCCGGGGGCGGTTTTGCGATGGGCGATCAGAAAGGGCGTGACGAGCAGGAAGGGCACCATCAGCAGCGCCATCTGGGTCGAGTTTTGCGCCACCGGCCAAGCGAGCCAGAGGCAGGCGAGCGAAGCGATCGCCCCCGCGCATTGGCCCAGACCCACCCGCGTCATGATCCATGCCGGATTGTCGAAGGTCGAAAAGACCGACAGCATGACGGAGGTTCCGAGCAGCAAGAGCGATCCGGCGGGCCATTCTGTCAGCGCCCAGAATGCCCCCAAGGCCATCAGCACCACAAAGATGCGCAGGCCGGCGTGCCTTGCGCCCACCCAATCGCGGTGTTGGCGCGCCGTCAGGGTCTCGAGCGGTTGGCGCAGGGCGGGCACGCTCGAGACGGGGGCCTCGATCCGCGCGATCTGTTCGGCAATCCTTCCCAAAAGCGCGGCGAGTTTCCCCGTTCCCGCCAGGCTGCGCGCCCTTTCCAGCGAGGGCAGCGCCTCGGAAAGCGCGGGGCCGTTGCGCAGCAGCTCGGCCGCCGTGCCGAGCGCCTTGCCGAGCGGCGCGCTGAGGCGGTTGTCCTTGGGCGGATCGGTCAGGATGAGCTCGGTCGTGGCTGCCAGAAGGCGCAGGAGTTCGTGACGGATATGGCTGTGCTGCGGGGTGGCGGGGGCACGCGGATCAAGGGATTCGTCCAGCAATGCGGCGCGCGAAAGAAGATGGTCGACCGAGGGCGGCTCGGCGCCGGTCAGCCGCGCGCTCTGGAGCAGCAGCGTATCGGCCAGCAGCCGCCGCGCCGCGCCAAGGGCCGGACTGTCCGAGAGGTTCTGGCTGCCGATCCAGCCGACCGCGATTCCGACGCCCGCGCCAAGCAGCACGGTAAGGAAACGGTCGATCCCCAAAGCCATCTCGTGGCCCGCCGCCGCTTGCCCCAAAAGCGCGACCATGGCCGCCGAATAGCCTGCGAGCAGCAGCCCGTAAGAGCCGTAGCCGCGCACGAGATTGCCGCCCGCCGTGCAGAGCGCGACCCAGGTCGCGAGCATGAAGGTCAGCCCCCAGATCGAGCCCTGTGCGCAGATCAGGATCACCAGACCGACCGCCGTTCCGAACATGGTGCCGATCAGACGGTTGGCGCTCTTTTGGAAAAGCTGGCCGCGCGTGGGTTGGGCGGCGGCAAAAACGGTCATTGCGGACCATTGCGGATGCTCCAGCCCGATCGCCAGCGCGATCAGCAGGGCAAGGCAGGCGGCGATGGTGGTGCGAAGCGCGAAACGCAGCCTTTGCCGGTCGAAACCGAGCCGCGCCAAAATCGCTCCGCCGCTCGACGCGGGGCGCGAGGCAGGCATTTGACGACTCCGAAGATAGGGATTGGAATGGTCTTGCGCCTCTTATGCGGCATTTGCAACCGTCCGCCCGTTCGCGAATCCGTGAGCGCGCCCGTCGTCTAGACGTGGTGAAGCACCAGCGGGCGCCCGTCATGCTCGGCAATCGCGACCGGCACATCGTAAAGCTGCTCGAGAATGCTCTCGTTGAGGACCTCGTGCGGCGTGCCCGTCGCCAGAATGGCGCCGTCTTTCATCGCGATGATATGGTCGGCCCAGGCGGCGGCGTAATTGACCTCGTGGATGACCACGACGATGCTTTTGCCGCTCTCCTTGACCAAGGCATGAAGCCGCTGCATCAGCGCGCGCGAATGGGCGACATCAAGGTTGTTGAGCGGCTCGTCCAGCAAAAGCCAGTCGGTTTCCTGCGCGAAGGTCATTGCCAAAAAGGCGCGCTGCGCCTGACCGCCCGACACCTCGTCGAGAAAGCGCCCAGAAAGCGGGGTCAGTCCGAAGGTCTCGAGTGCGAGGCACACCTGCTCGCGGTCTTTGGCGCAGGGGCGGCCGTGGTGATGGGGCCAGCGCCCGAAAGAGACCAGCTCGCACAGACGCAACCGGCTTGCGATCACCGTCTGCTGACCCAGAACCGCCATTTTCAGCGCGAGCTTTTCGGTGGGCGTCTCGGAGACGGGCAGGCCGTCGATCGAGATTTCGCCGCTTTGCAGCTTTTCGAGCCGCGCGATCTGTTTGAGCAGCGAGGATTTCCCCGCTCCGTTCGGCCCGATCAGCGCGGTCAACTTGCCCGCGGGGATCTCGGTCGTGATGTGGTTCAGGATCTGGCACTGGCCGATCTTGAAGCTGACATCCTGGATCTGGATCATCTCATTTTTCCCCGGATCAGAAGATAAAGGAAGAAAAGCCCGCCCGCGAACTCGACGACGACGGAAAGGGTGGCCTGCTGGCCCAAGACGCGCTCGAAGAGGAACTGCCCGCCGACAAGGATGATCGCGGCGATCAGCGCCGCAGCCGGCAGCATGGTGCGGTGGCGCGCGGTTTTCGTCAGCCCGTGGGTCAGCCCCGCGACGATCAGCCCGAAAAAGGCGACCGGCCCGACCAGCGCCGTCGAAACCGCGACCAGAAGCGAGACCAGCGCCAGCGAGAGGACCACGTTGCGCTCGTAACGAAGCCCGAGCGCGATGGCGCTGGCGCGACCAAGCGCCAGCACGTCGAGGCGCGGACCGATCAGCCAGGCAAAGGCGATCGCCAGTGCCGAAAGCGCTGCGGCCCAGGGCAGCAGCTCGGCATTGATCGTGTTGAAGCTCGCGAACTGCATCGACTGCACGACGGCATAGGTGTTCGGGTCGATGATGCGCGACAAGAACCCGCTCAGCGAACGGAAGAGCACGCCCAAAATCACGCCGGTCAGGATCATCCGCGCAATGTCGCGCGCCCCGTTGGCCAGCAGCGTGCTGAACAAGGTCGTCGCGAGCAGGCACAGGATGGCGATCTCGGCGAGGAATTTTCCGGTGGCGGGCAAAGTGACAAAGCCGGTGATCCCGAGCGAGGCGACCAATGCCGTCTGGAGCAGCACATAAAGCGCGTCGAACCCCATGATCGAGGGCGTCAGGACGCGGTTCGCGGCCACGGTCTGAAACAGCATCGTCGCCACAGCGACGGCCGCGCCGATGGTGATCAGACCGCCCAGTTTCACCAGTCGCAGCTTGAGGATGAACGGCCGGCCCGCCTCGGGAAGACCCTGAAACACCCAGACGGCCGAAAGCACGGCCAGAAGCGCGGCAAGTGCGAGAAGGAAGGGAAGAGAGCGCGTCTCGGGCATGGGGTCGGGGTTCTGGCAGGTTTGGGCTATGCAGGTCGGGCGGATCTTTTCGTGCGGGGGGAGGGCGCGGCTCAGGCCGTGCGGGGCGGGCGGTAGAGCAGGATCAGGAAGACCACCGAGCCCAGCACCCCCAGGATCGTTCCGACAGGGATTTCGTAGGGATAGCGCAGGATGCGGCCGAGAATGTCGCAGGCCAGCACCAGCACCGCGCCCGAAACAGCGACGACGGGCAGGGTGCGGCGAAGGTCGTCGCCCATCACCCGCGAGACGATATTGGGCACGACCAACCCGACAAAGGGGATCATCCCGACCGACACCACGACCATGGCCGAGGTGACGGAAACCACCACAAGCCCCAAGCGCATCACCGGCTTCGGATCAAGGCCGAGGCCGCGCGCGACGCCCTCGCCCAGACCGAGAATGGCGAAGCGGTCCGCCGCGAACCACGAGGCGGCAGCCGCCGCCCCCGCGAACCACAGCACTTCATAGCGGCCCGCCACCACGCCCGAAAATTCGCCGGTCATCAGCCAGGTGCCGATATATTGCATGAGGTCGGTCTGCCAGCCGATGAAGGTCACGACCGCGCCGATGACGCCTGCAAGGATCATGCCCGCGATGGGGACCAGCATGACCTCGCGCGGGGGGAGGCGGCGGATCAGCGCCATGAACAAGGCGGTTCCGGCCATTGCGGCCAGGCTGGCCACGATCATTTTGACCCAGATCGGCGCTTCGGGCACGAAAATCGTAATCCCGAGTAGGCCCAAAGCCGCGCTTTCGGTGGTTCCGGTCGAGCTGGGGCCGACGAATTTGTTGCGCACGAGCTGCTGCATGACCATGCCGGCGACGGCGAGGGCCGCGCCGGTCAGGACGATCGAAAAGGTGCGCGGCAGGCGCGATTCCATCAGGACCATCGTGGTCCAAGGGTCGCTGCCCGCAGCGAATATGTCGAAACTGGCCGCTCCGATCATCACGCTGACGATCATCAGGAGCACCATCACGACAATCATCGCGGGCAGCGGTCGGGTCATTTCGACAGGGCTTCCGTCATCGTATCAAGCATCTTGTTGAGTGCCTGATAGCCGCCGCCACCCAGATACATCTCGGAGGCCGGAAGATAGACGATGCGCTGGTTCTTGAAGGCGTCGGTGCCCTCGATCAGCGGGGTCGCGAGGGTCTCGGCGGCGCTTTGGCCGTCTTGCGCAACCGCTTGGCCGCGATCGAGCACGAAGATCCAGTCGGGATTGGTCTCGGCGATGAACTCGGGGCTGATCGCCGCGCCGTGACCCGAAACCTCGAGGCCGGTCGCCGCTTCGGGCATCTGGGTCGCATCATGGATCCAGCCGAAACGCGAGCCTTTGCCGTAAGCCGACATTTTCGGGCCGTTGGTCAGCATGACCAGCAGGGCGCCCTTGCCCTCGGCTGCGGCGCGCAGCTTGGCGAGCTTGTCGTCGAGCGTCGCATTCATCTCGGCGGCTTTGTCGGCCTTGTCGAAAACCGTGCCATAGGTGGTGATGCGGGCTTTCGCCTCGGTGATCAGATCCGGCCCGATCGTCATGTCGGCCGCCTTGCCGACCTGACCAACCGCGTCGAATTTCGCGGCCGAGCGGCCGCCGACGATGATCAGGTCCGGCGCGATTCCGGCGATGGTTTCGAGATTGGGCTCGAACAGGGTGCCGACCGGCGTGATGCCGTCGGTTTTGACATAGGAGAGGTTGATCTTGTCGGGCATGCCGGTGATCGCGACATCCATCGCCTGAAGCGTGTCGACTGCTGCGACATCCATGACGATCAGCTTTTGGGGCGCGCCGTCGAGTTCGAGCGGGCCACGAGCGGTTTCAAGGGTCGGCTCGGCCAATGCGGGCAAGGCAAGCCCGGCGGCCATGGCGGCGGCAGTCACAAATCGGCGCATCTCAATCTCCGTCTAACCAAAGGGACCATGATCGCTGGAACGAGCACGGTCTGAGCCTTCGGTTACCCTCTGTAGAGCGGGGCGTCCAGAGAAGTTGACATTTTTACTATGAATATGGGGAAGGTTTTCCGGTATGCGATCAGGAATGCAAACCGCCGCCATACTCCTGACGCGACGCGGCAATTCCCGCAGATTGCTCAGCGGGTTGCGGCAAAGGGGCGAACAATTGTTGTGATTTATCAGCGCATTCTCTGCGCGCTTTGGTCGCAGCGCGGCTGGCGTCCGCCGCGAAAGAACGGCCGTTGCGGTCCGAATTTTCGGTCAAGATGACGATCCCGCGATTTCGGATGACCCGCGGGATCTCGATCAATCGTGAAGGGCGTGGCGCTTGAACAGGGTCTCGGCCCAGACGCCGCGCTTCTTGATGCGACTGTCTTCGTGGTCGATCAGGGCATCGGCCACAATGCGCAGATAGACGGGACTACCCTCGCTGAGCGAGCGGTCGATCCATTCCATCGCCTCGTCGATTCGCGCTTGAGCGATCAGCAGGCGGGCCGCGTTGAAGCAACCCCAGCCATCACCCGCAGCAGCGGCGGCGAGGTAATGGTCGAGCGCAGCCTCGGGGCCTTCGGGGCCGCGAGAGTCCTCGGCCATCATCCCCAGCATGTTGAGCGACTGGGCATTGCCCTGCTTGGCGGCGAGAGCATAGAGGCGATACGCCTCGTCGTCGCTTTGCGCCACGCCCGAACCCGAGAGGTAGAGTTCCGCCAGATTGAACATCGACCAAGGCTCGCCCGACGAACAGGCGCGGTTGTAATAATCGGCGGCAAGAACGGGATCGGCGGGGATGCCCCAGCCCAATTGATGCATGCGGCCCAAGAGATGCATGGCGGTGGAATTCCCGCCGGCCGCAGCGCTTTTGAAACTCTTGATCGCAGCGAGAGGCTGACCGGTATCCAGCAGCAATTGACCCAAGGCCAGCGCAGCCTCCGGATTGCTGTGACTTTCGGCCGCTGTTTCGGGGTCTTTAAGAGAAGTCATTGAAAGTCGGTCAGTAAAATGGACAAGGCGAGCGGGTGCGCGCTTACTCACCCTAGCAGAGCAATATACTTGCCGACAATGCAAAGCTGCTCGGACATGTCATATTGGCAGAGAACCGCAAGGCGGTTGCAACCGGCAGGCGATCGGTTGCCCGTGCTGGTTCGAACGCACAGGCGGTGCCGAACGAAACCGTTCTGAATAGGGAACGAAAGTCCAACGAAAGCGGGGCGAAAGGCCGGTTACGCCGTTTCGGGGACAAGGAGGTCCAAGCCGCCAGAGGGCGCTTTGCTGTGGTTGCGGGGCCGTATGGCCGCGCGCCTTAATGTTCGGCGGCCATGACATAGCCCGGATGGAAGGCCAGCCGGACCGTCGTGATCGCGCCCAGATCATTCCATGTCGTCCGTTGCAGAATCAGCAAGGCCTGATCGCGGCGGGTCTCCAGCAGGCGGGCGTCGCGGGCATTGGCATTCTCGGCCGAGAAGGCGAGATCGGCATAGACATAGGGCGCATTCCGCACCAGCCATTCGTTGGCGTTGATCTTGCGGAAATCGACCGAGGTCATCTCGGGGACGGCCACGGGATTGATCCAGCGGTCCTCGACCTGAAAGGGTTTGCCGTCGCCGGCATGGACGGTGCGCAGCCGCAGCAGCGTCGCGCCGGGCGCAAGCTTCATCCGCAGCGCGACATCTTCGGGAAGCGGGCTCATGCGTTGGGCGACGACGCGGTGGCTATAGGCCTTGCCCGATTGCTCGATCTGCTCGCGCACGATCGGGATCGACAGCGTGGCCTTGCGCACCGGGTTGATGGTGACATGGGTGCCCGCGCGGCGCTTGCGGTCAAGCAGGCCCTCCTCGGCCAAAAGCTGGAGGGCCTTGTTGACGGTCGCCCGTGCGACGCCGAACTCGATCGCGAGTTCGGCCTCGTCGGGGATGCGGTCGCCTTGCTCCCATTCCCGATCAACGATCCGCCGCCGTACTTCGCTGACGATGTTCTGGGCTTTGGATGTCGCGGGGATTGGTTTTTTGGCTGTCACATCTTGTCCTGAAGGCGGGTGATACACGCCAGATAATCCGAAACAATTCGGTCGCGGTCGAGATGTTTTCCATTCCGGACCTGATGTCGACCAGCCGACCAAACGTCTTTGATCAGCCCATCGTTCCCCGCAAAGACGAAACTGTCGAGCAGCGTATCGTCTTTGCGGCCGACCATGACTTCGTTTTGCAGCGAGACGCCGACCAGATCGGCCCAAAGGCCCGCGCGGATCGCGCCGGTTTCGCGGCCAGCTGCCGTGGCGCCGCCGTCGAGGCCCGCATCATAAAGTACGCGGCCCGTGGTGCGGTTGCGCGTCGCCAGAACGGCGCGGCCGCGATCGCGCAGACGCAGGCTGTATTCCAGCGTGCGCAGCTCTTCGACGAGCGAAATGCGAATGTTGCTGTCCGAGCCGTAACCCCAGCGTCCGCCGGCCTCCTGCCAGACCGTCCCGTTGAAAATCCCGTCGCCGAGGCTCGATTCGGTGATCGGACACAGCCCCGCCACCGCGCCGGTTTTCGCCAGACGGATGGTCTCGTCATCGGTCATCTGGGTCGCATGGATCAGGGTCCAGTTGCGGTCGACCGCGGCATTGTCCAGCAGCCATTCGGTGGGGCGCAGGCCATAGCCCGCGAGGATTTCCTCGACCTCGGGGATCTGCTCGGCAAGGTGGAGATGGACCGGACGGCCGGGCCGCAGATTGGTCACGAGCGCAAGGCCCTCCTTGCTGACGGCACGCAGCGAATGGGGCGCCACGCCCACACCCGAATCGGGGCCGAGCTTGGCCACGGCGGCCTCGGCACCTTCGAGCAGGCGCGCGAATTCGTCGGGATTGGTGCCGAATCGCTGCTGGCCGGGGCCGAGCGCGCGGCCGTCGATGCCGCCGAACTGGTAATGGACCGGCAGCAGCGTCAGGCCGATGCCGGTGCGGCTGGCCGCTGCTGCGATGCGTTCCGACATCTCGGCAATATTGGCGTAATGCGCGCCGCCCTGACGGTGATGCAGGTAGTGGAATTCGACGTTGGTGGCGTAGCCGGCCTCGAGCATTTCCATCTGCACCAGCGCGGCAATGCTTTCGACATCATCGGGCGTCAGGTGGTCGAGGAAGCGGTACATGATCTTGCGCCACGTCCAGAACGTGTCCTTGGGCTGGTCGCCCTTGGCTTCCGAGAGGCCCGCCATGGCGCGCTGGAACGCGTGTGAATGCAGGTTCGCGATCGAGGGAAGCAGCAGCTCCGTGCGCGTTCCACGCGGCGCGACGCCTGCCTCGACCGAGTCGATCCGCCCCTCGGGCGTGACTGCGACCAAGACGTTTTCCGCCCAACCCTCGGGCAGTAACGCCCGCTCTGCCCAAATTTCGGCCACCAGAACCTCCTTGCCGGATGCTTTCATTATGTTTAGACATAGCATTAACCGAAAATCATTCCAAGGCAGGATCGATGCAAGTTTTCACGCATGGCTCTTTCGCAACGATGGGTGCAGAATCAGGTGGTTACGGCCTGATCGAAGACGGCGCCCTTGTTGTCGAGGCTGGCCGAATCATCTGGATCGGGAAGCGCGTTGACTTGCCGGCCGATTATAGCGGGGCCGAGCAAATCGACCTTGAAGGCCGCCTCGTCACGCCGGGTCTCGTCGATTGCCATACCCATCTCGTTTACGGCGGCGACCGCGCCCGTGAATTCGAGATGTGCCTTGAGGGCGCGAGCTATGAAGAAATCGCCCGCGCGGGCGGCGGCATCGTTTCTTCGGTGAAAAACACCCGCGACGCCTCGGAAGAAGAGCTTCTCGCCAGCGCCTTGCCGCGCGTCGATACGCTTTTGCGCGAAGGCGTCACTACGCTGGAAATCAAATCGGGCTACGGGCTCGATATCGAAAGCGAGATGAAAATGCTGCGCGTTGCGCGCCGTATCGGCGAGCTGCGTCGTGTCGAGGTGGTGACCACCTGGCTTGCGGCCCATGCTCTGCCGCCCGAATACAAGGATGATCGCGCGGGCTATATCAGCGATGTCGTAATCGCCGGTCTGAGCCGCGCCCATGCCGAAGGGCTGGTCGACGCGGTTGACGGGTTCTGTGAAGGCATCGCCTTTTCGGTCGCGGAAATGCGCCTCGTTTTCGATCATGCCAAAAGCCTCAGCTTGCCGGTCAAGCTCCATGCCGAGCAACTTTCCGACCTGCATGGCGCGGTGATGGCTGCCGAATATGGCGCGCTCTCGGCCGATCACCTCGAGTGGCTGGGTCAGGACGGCGTCGATGCGATGGCGAAATCGGGCACGGTTGCGGTTCTGCTGCCGGGCGCATTCTATACGCTGCGCGAGACGGTTTACCCGCCGGTGCAGGCGCTGCGCGATGCGGGTGTGCCGATTGCTTTGGCGACGGATGCCAACCCCGGCACCTCGCCGCTGACCTCGCTTTTGCTGACGATGAATATGGGCGCGACGATTTTCCGTCTGACGCCCGTCGAATGCCTGACCGCCGTGACCCGTCACGCGGCCAAGGCGCTCGGCTTTGCCGATCGCGGCATCCTTGCCGTCGGCGCCCGCGCCGATCTGGCGATCTACGACATCAAACACCCGGCGGAGCTGACCTATCGCATCGGTTTCAACCCGCTTCACGCTCGCGTTCTTGGAGGCGAATTTGTCTGAACTTATCCTAACCCCCGGCCAAGCCACCCTTGCTGATCTCGAGCGGGTCTGGCGCGAAGGCCTTTCGGTCCGTCTGGCCGAGAGCGCCCGTGCGGGGATCGAAGCTGCCGCCGCCCGTATCGCTGCCGCCGCCAGCGGCGATGTGCCGGTTTACGGCGTCAATACCGGCTTCGGCAAACTCGCCTCGATCAAGATCAAATCCGAAGACACCGCCACTCTCCAGCGCAACCTGATCCTGTCGCATTGCTGCGGCGTGGGCGAGGCGGTCGAAGAGGAAACCGTGCGCCTGATCATGGTCCTCAAACTGCTGTCGCTGGGTCGCGGAGCGTCTGGCGTGCGTCCCGAAGTCGTCGTGCTGATCGAGGACATGCTGGCCAAAGGCGTTTCGCCGGTGATCCCGTCGCAGGGCTCGGTCGGCGCTTCGGGCGATCTCGCGCCGCTCGCGCATCTTGCCGCCGTCATGCTGGGCGAGGCCCGCGCCACCTATAAGGGCCGCGAAATGTCGGGCGCCGAGGCTTTGGCCGCTGCCGGACTGACCCCGATCGTCCTCGCTGCCAAAGAAGGCCTCGCGCTGATCAACGGCACGCAGGTTTCGACCGCTTTCGCCTTGGCGGGCCTTTTCACGGCCTTCCGCATGGCGCGCAACGCGCTGGTGTCGTCCTCGCTGTCGACCGATGCGATCATGGGCTCGACCGCGCCCTTCTTTGACGAGATCCACACGCTTCGCGGCCATCGCGGCCAGATCGTCGCTGCGGGCATCATCCGCAACCTGATGGACGGCTCGGAAATCCGCGAGAGCCACCGCGAGGGCGACACCCGCGTGCAGGATCCCTATTGCATCCGCTGCCAGCCGCAGGTCACGGGCGCGGCGATCGACATTCTGAACCAGGCCGCCCGCACGCTGGAGATCGAGGCCAATGCCGCGACCGACAACCCGCTGGTGCTGACCAGCGTGGGCCAGATCGTCTCGGGCGGGAACTTCCACGCCGAGCCGGTGGCCTTTGCCGCAGATATGATCGCGCTGGCAATCTCGGAAATCGGCGCGATCTCGCAGCGCCGCATCGCGCTGATGGTCGATCCGGCGCTGTCGCACGACCTGCCGCCCTTCCTGACGCCGGCTCCGGGCCTGAACTCCGGCCTGATGATCGCCGAAGTGACTTCTGCTGCGCTCATGAGCGAAAACAAGCACTTGGCTAACCCTTGCTCGACGGATTCGACCCCGACTTCGGCGAACCAGGAGGATCACGTTTCGATGGCGGCCCATGGCGCGCGTCGTCTCAAGCGCATGAACCAGAACCTCGCCCATATCGTCGGCATCGAGGTGCTTTGTGCGGCAGCCGGCGTCGAATTCCGCGCGCCGCTCGCGACTTCTGCCCATCTGAATGCCGTGATCGCGCGTCTGCGCCAAGAGGTCAGCGCCCTTGATCAGGACCGCTATATGGCCCCCGATCTTGAAACCTGTGCCCGTCTGGTCGCGACCGGCGCGCTGATCGACGTGCTGCCCGCAGGCATGCTGGACGAGGTTCAGGCGTGAGCGTCTTTGAAACCGTTCAAGGTGACAGCCCGATTATCCTCGGGCTGCCTCACACCGGCACTTGGGTGCCGGACGAGATTCGCGCCAAATTGAATGCGCGGGGCCAGACCTTGGCCGATACCGATTGGCATATCGAGCGTCTTTATGACGGGCTCCTCGACGGTGCGACCACCGTGCGGGCGCTGTTTCACCGCTATGTCATCGACGCCAACCGCGGCCCCGACGACGCGAGCCTTTATCCGGGGCAGAACACCACCGGACTGGTGCCCGTCACCGATTTCGACGGCGAGCCGATCTGGCTGGAAAATCCGACCGAGGCCGAGATCGCAGCGCGCAAGGCGACCTATCACGCGCCCTATCACGCCGCCCTGCAGGCCGAGATCGAGCGTGTCAAAGCGCGTCACGGCGTGGCGATCCTGTACGATTGCCACTCGATCCGCAGCCATATCCCTTTCCTGTTCGAGGGGACCTTGCCCGATTTCAACATCGGCACGAATAATGGCGCGACCTGTGATGCGGCGATCGAAAGCGCGACTTTCGACATTTGCGCGGCTTCGGGGCGCACGCATGTTCTGAACGGTCGCTTCAAGGGCGGCTGGACCACGCGCCATTACGGCCAGCCGGAAAACGGCGTCCATGCGATCCAGATGGAACTCGCGCAAGCGACCCATCTGACCACCGAGGCCGTGCCCTTCTCCTATGACGAGGAAAAGGCCGAAGGCATGCGCGTCCATCTGCGCCAGATCCTTGGCGCACTGGCCGAACTGGCTCCGAAACTGGCCGAAAAAGTGGGGGCGCGCACATGAGCGGGCCGCTTGCAGGGATCAAGGTCCTCGATCTCAGCCGCGTTCTGGCGGGGCCCTATTGCACCGCGCTTCTGGCCGATCTCGGGGCCGAGGTCATCAAGCTCGAGCCGCCGCAGGGCGACGATTACCGCCATATCGGCCCGTTCAAGGACGGCGAGAGCGCGCTGTTCACGCTCAACAATCGCGGCAAGCAAAGCGTGGTTCTGGACCTGAAAAACCCCGAACATGTCGCCTTGGCGCAAGACATCGCGGATCGCGTTGATGTCGTGGTCGAAAACTTCCGTCCCGGTGTCGCAGCCCGTCTGGGCCTTGGCGCGGAAACGCTGCGCGCCCGCAATCCGCGTCTGGTCTATTGCTCGATTTCCGGTTTCGGGCAGGAGGGGCCGTTCAAGGATCTGCCGGCTTACGATCTGGTCGTCCAAGCCATGTCGGGCCTGATGGCCGGCACCGGCGAGGAAGGCGGCGCGCCGCTGAAGACCGGCGAAAGCATCGCCGATCTGATCGCGGGGCTTTTCGCCAGCTGGTCGATTTCGGCGGCGCTGGTTCAGCGCAATGCGACGGGGCAGGGCGCGACGCTGGATGTGGCGATGTATGATGCGCTGTTTTCCATGCTCACCACCAGCCATGCCTTGCATCTTTACGCGGGCCAATTGCCGCAGCGTGTCGGCAACCGCCACCCGCTGTCGACGCCCTTCGGATGCTACGCGACGCAAGACGGGCAGGTTGCGATTTGCGTGTTGAACACCAAGCAGTTCACGCAATTCGCCACTCTGATCGGCGCGCCAGAGGCGTTGGAAGATCCGCGTTTCGCCAGCGACGAAAGCCGCACCGCTAACGAGCCCGCGCTGAAAGCCCTGATCGAAGCATGGTCGGGCCAATTGACGACCGAGGCCGCCGTGGCAGCCCTTTCCGCAGTCGGCCTGCCGAGTGCGCCGATCTGGGACATTGCCGAGGCCGCCGACAACGACCACGCCCGCGCCCGCGGTCTGGTCAGCATCCTGCCGCATCCCGTTCTGGGCACGGCGCCCGTGATCGGCCAGCCGGTTCGCTTTGACGGGGCGAAACCCGTTGCCGCGACCTCGGCCCCGCTTCTGGGCGGCGATCTTGCGGCAGTATTGGAAAGTTTGGGACTGGAGGCACCGCAATGAGCGCCAATGACGAATGGCATATGCTGAACGACGAGGAGCGCATGTTCTGCGACGTCCTCGAACGGATCTGCGCCGAAAAAATCGCGCCCCTCGCCCATCTGACCGACGAAAATTCGGCCTTCGTTCATGACCAGCTGAAAACGCTGGGTGATGCGGGGATGATGGGGGCGAACCTGCCCGAAGAGTTCGGCGGCTCGGAAATCTCGGCCCCTGCACTTTTGCGGGCGGTGGCTTTGGTCGCGGGGGCTTGCGGATCGACGGCTTCGGCGTTGACCGCGCATTATCTGGCCACAGATTCGATCCTGATCGGCGGTACGCAGGCGCAAAAAGAGCATTGGCTTTCGCTGGCCGCAACCGGCGAGGCGCTTGGCGCATTCGCCTTGACCGAACCGACCGCCGGTTCGGATCCCGCCGATATGAAGACCCGCGCCCGCCGCGTCGAAGGCGGCTGGCATGTCAAGGGCACAAAATGCTTCATCTCGAACGGCGGTGTGGCTGATTTCATCGTGCTTTACGCGGTGACCGACCCCGAAAAAGCCCATCGCGGCATTTCGGCCTTCATCCTGCCCAAAGGTACGCCGGGGCTCGAGGCCGGTCCGGCGGAAAAGACCATGGGGCTGAAAGGCGGCCATGTCTTCACGCTCAATATCGACGTGACTTTGCCGGAAGACGCACTTCTGGGCGAAGAGGGCAAGGGTTTCCGCACCGCGATGCAGGTTCTCGACAACGGCCGTATCGAGGTCGCGGCACAGTGTCTGGGTCTGGCCGAGGCCGCGATGAAAGCCGCGATCGCCTATGCCAAGGACCGCGTGATCGGCGGCGAGGCTTTGACCGACCGTCAGGGCATCCGCTGGATGATTGCCGACATGGGCGTGGCATACCGTCAGGCGCTGTTGCTCGGCCAAGACGCCGCGCGCCAGCGCGACGCGGCCCATAACGGCACCGGCGGGCGGTTCTCGCTGGCCTCAAGCATGGCGAAACTCGCGGCCTCCGAGGCTGCCGGCAAGATCGCGGATACCGCGCTGCAGCTGCATGGCGGCTACGGCTACACCCGCGATTTCCCCATCGAACGCATCAATCGGGACCTGCGCATCATGCGCATCTACGAAGGGTCCTCGGAAATTCAACGCATTATCATTTCCGGCAACATGCTGGCCTGATCGGAGACGACTATGGACAACCCAAGCAACAATCCGCGCCATAACGCGCGCGACATCTACCCCGCGACCGGCACCGAGATCACCGCGAAAAGCTGGCTGACCGAAGCGCCGATGCGCATGCTGATGAACAACCTGCACCCCGATGTGGCCGAAAACCCGCACGAGCTGGTGGTTTACGGCGGCATCGGCCGCGCCGCGCGCACCTGGAAGGACTTCGACCTGATCGTCGACAGCCTGAAAAAGCTGGAAGCCGACGAGACCCTGATGGTCCAGTCGGGCAAGCCGGTCGGCGTCTTCAAGACCCACAAGGACGCCCCGCGCGTTCTGATCGCGAACTCGAACCTTGTGCCCCATTGGGCGAATTGGGACCATTTCAACGAGCTCGATAAGAAGGGTCTGGCGATGTACGGCCAGATGACCGCGGGTTCGTGGATCTATATCGGCGCGCAGGGCATCGTTCAGGGCACCTACGAGACCTTTGTCGAGGCCGGCCGTCAGCATTACGGCGGTAACCTCAAGGGCAAATGGGTTCTGACCGGCGGACTTGGCGGCATGGGCGGCGCCCAGCCTTTGGCGGCTGTCATGGCGGGCGCTTGCTGCTTGGCCGTGGAATGCGACGAGACCCGCGCCGATTTCCGCATCCGCACGCGCTATGTCGACGAGAAAACCCACAGCCTCGACGAGGCGCTGGCGATGATCGACCGCTGGACCAAAGCGGGCGAAGTGAAATCGGTCGCGCTGATCGGCAACGCGGCGGAAATCTTCCCCGAGCTTTACAAGCGCGGCGTGCGTCCCGACATCGTCACCGACCAGACCTCGGCCCATGACCCGGTCCACGGCTATCTGCCGATCGGCTGGACCGTCGCCGAATGGCGCGCGCGTCAGGAAACCGACCCCAAAGGCGTCGAGAAAGCCGCGCGCGCCTCGATGCGCAAGCAGGTCGAAGCCATGGTCGCCTATCACCATGACGGCGTGCCGACGGTCGATTACGGCAACAACATCCGGCAGATGGCGCTGGAAGAGGGCCTCGAAGACGCGTTCGCCTTCCCCGGTTTCGTTCCGGCCTATATCCGCCCGCTCTTCTGCCGCGGCGTTGGTCCCTTCCGTTGGGCCGCGCTCTCGGGTGATCCGGAAGATATCTACAAAACCGACCAGAAGGTGAAAGAGATCGTCAACGATCCGCATCTGCACAACTGGCTGGACATGGCGCGCGAGCGTATCAGCTTCCAGGGTCTGCCAGCGCGGATTTGCTGGGTCGGTTTGGGCCTGCGCCACAAACTGGGACTCGCGTTCAACGAGATGGTCCGCAACGGAGAGCTTAAAGCACCGATCGTCATCGGTCGCGACCACCTCGATTCCGGCTCGGTCGCCTCGCCCAACCGCGAGACCGAATCGATGCGCGACGGCTCGGATGCGGTTTCCGACTGGCCGCTGCTCAACGCGCTGCTCAATACGGCGTCAGGTGCGACCTGGGTCAGCCTCCATCACGGCGGCGGCGTCGGTATGGGCTTCTCTCAGCATTCCGGCATGGTCATTTGCTGTGACGGCAGCGAAGATGCTGATGCGCGTCTGGCGCGTGTGCTCTGGAACGACCCTGCAACCGGCGTCATGCGCCATGCCGACGCGGGCTACGAGATCGCACTGGACTGCGCCCGCGAATACGGGCTGAATTTGCCCGGGATTCTCTGATCCGAAACGGTGCGCCGTCCAACGAGGCGGCGCATCGTCCAAAATGCCTGTCCAACAACGGAGACTAACATGACCTTCCAGACCTCTTTCAAAGCGGCCCTCTTTGGTCTTGCTGCGCTGGGTTTCTCGGGTGTCGCGGCTTCGGCCGACCAACTCGCGGACATCAAGGCGGCCGGCAAGATCGTCACCGCGACCGACATGCACTACGCTCCCTTCGACATGCTGAAAAACGGCACCTACGAGGGCATGACCAAGGACCTCTTTGACGAAGTGTCCAAGGAAATCGGCGTCGAGCCGCTGTATCAGGACATTCCGTGGACGGCAGAACTGCCGGGCCTCGAGGTCAAGAAATTCGACATCGTGATCGCCCCCGTGACGATCACCCCCGAGCGTCTTGACCGCTATACCTTCACCCTGCCGATCGCGGATGCGACCGTTTCGCTGGTCAAAGGCGCGGGCAATGCCGACATCACCAAGCCCGAGGACATCAAGGGCAAGACCGTCGGCGTCCAGCAGGGCACCGCGCAGTTCCGTCAGCTGACCGCTTACGGCGAAAGCCTCGGCGGCGTGACCGTCAAGGAATACGGCACCACCGACGAGGCTTACGCCGATCTCGCGACCGGTCGTCTGGACGCGGTGGCGGGCTCGCTGCCGAACCTGACCTATCTGGTCAAGGAACGCGGCGAGACTTTCGCGCTCCTCGAGCCGGCATCCTTCGGCGAGCCGACCTATTTCGCATGGGTGCTGCGCAAGGAAGCCGACACCGAGACCTTCGCGAAAGCGATCAACGACGCGCTGCTGAAGATGACCGACGACGGCCGCGTCAAGGCGATCCAGGAAAAATGGCTGGGCAGCTACACCGAGCTGCCGCGCGAAGTCCCCGCGAAGTAATCTTCCCGAAGCGGGCAGGGGGCGACCTCTGCCCGTGACTTCGTTTGCGGAGAGCCCATGTTTTCTTTGTCTACCTTCTATGAAAGCTTTGGTCCTCTGTTCTGGGCGGCGCGCTTCACGCTGTTGATCTCGGTTCTCGGCATCGCGCTGGGTCTGGTGATCGGCGCGGGGATCTGCGCGGCGGCCCTGTCCAAGAATATCTGGCTGCGCCGCTTCGCGGCAGTCTGGGTCAGCTTTCTGCGCGGCGTGCCCTTGATGGTGCAATTGCTGCTTGCTTTCTACCTGTTGCCGGTGATCGGCATCGACGTGCCCGCCATGGTCGCGGCGGTCGGAACCGTCGGCATCTGTGCCAGCGCCTATATCTCGGAAATCTGGCGCGGCGCGATCAACGCCCTGCCGAAGGGCCAATCGGAAGCGGCGATCGCCATCGGCATGGCGCCGGGCGATGTCTGGCGCCGCGTGGTCCTGCCGCAGGCGGTCACGCTATCCTTGCCCGCGCTGGTCAACGAGTTGATCTTGCTGGTCAAAGCCTCGTCGCTGGTGTCGGTGGTGGGCATTCTCGAACTGACCCGCGCCAGTCAGGCGCAGGCCGCGACGACGTTCCGGCCGCTCGAGGTCTATATGGCGGCAGCCTGTATCTATCTGATGATCAACCTCTGCCTTGCGGCGCTCGGGCGCTATCTCGAACACAGGATGGCCGTCTGATGGAACTCGAGATCTTCCAACAATACGGCCCTATGCTGCTGCGCGGCTTCGCGACGACGGTCATCTGCTGGATCTTCGGCACGATCTTCGGCATGGGCCTTGGCCTGATCATCGCGCTGATCCAGCGCTATGCGGTCGCGCCGGTCCGCTGGGTTTTGCAGGCCTATATCGAGATCATCCGCGGCACGCCCTTTCTGGTCCAGCTCTTCGTGCTTTACTACGGCGGGCCTTTGGTCGGTCTGCGGCTTGATGCGCTTCCGGCGGGGCTTTTGGGCCTGACGATCTACGGCAGCCCCTATTTCGCCGAGATCTTCCGCTCGGCCTTCAAGGCGGTTCCGCATGGTCAGGTCGAGGCCGCCCGCGCCATCGGCATGACCGAGCCGACCATCGTGCGGCGCATCCTTTTGCCGGTCGGTCTGGTCTCGGCCTTGCCCGCGCTGGTCAACTTCTCGATCATCCTGACCAAGGAAACGGTGATCCTCTCGATCATCACCGTGCCCGAGCTGATGTATCAGACCCAGCGCATGTCGACCGAAACCTTCCGCTATCTCGAGGCGAATTTCGCGCTGGCGCTGTTCTTCTGGATCTTCGTCGAGACGATCTCGCGCCTTGGCCGCAAACTGGAAAGCCGCATCACCCATTACCTGATCGAAAGGCCGTAAGATGGTCCAAGCATCCTCCGTCGAGATCCGCGCGGTCAACAAATACTACGGCCCCTTTCACGCGCTGAAAAACATCTCGCTCTCGATCCCGCCCAGCAAGGTGACCTGCCTGATCGGGCCGTCGGGTTCGGGAAAATCCACGCTGCTGCGCTGTATCAATTTCCTCGAGGAATATGATGCGGGCGAGATCCGCATCGACGGCAATCTCATCGGCTACGACAGCCCCGGCGGGCGCAAGATGTCGGCGAAAAAGCTGCGCGAGATGCGCCGTTCGATCGGGATGGTCTTCCAGCAGTTCAACCTCTGGCCACATATGACGGCGCAGGAAAACGTGGCCGAGGGCCTGATCCGCGTGCGCGGCATCGCCAAGCCCGAGGCGATGAAGCGCGCCGCCGATGCCTTGGCCAAAGTGGGTCTGGGCGACAAGATCGCCAACCATCCCTCGCGCTTGTCGGGTGGTCAGCAGCAGCGCGTGGCGATTGCCCGCGCCGTCGCGATGGAGCCCAAGCTGATGCTGTTCGACGAGCCGACATCCGCGCTTGATCCCGAACTGGTGGGCGAGGTTCTGAACGTCATGAAGGCTTTGGCGAACGAGGGCATGACCATGGTCGTCGTGACCCACGAGATGGGCTTTGCCGCCCATGTCGCCGATCAGGTGGCTTTCCTTGAAAAGGGCGAGCTGGTCGGCGTCGACGAGCCGGCAAAGATCCTCCACCACCCCGAGGATCCGCGTATTCAGGCCTTTCTGCGGACCTATCACGAGCGCAACAGTTTTTGATCGGCAAGCACAGATCCAGACGAAGACGCCCGCAGGTTTTTCTGCGGGCGTTTTCAGTTGCGGCTCGGGGGGCTAGCTTCTGCCGACCACCGCGACGCCTTGCCCCGACAGGCCAAGGGTGATTTGCGATCCGCTTGGCAAAAGCGCGCGATCGCTGCGGTCGACGACAAAGAGCCGCCCGAGTTCGGTGTCGATCTCGTATTCGGCGTGATCGCCAAGATAGGCCGCGCTTAGCACCCGCCCCGCCAGCCCCGAAGCCGCGCCAAGCGTGAAGGCATTGGGGCGCAAGGCCACGCGCACCGGCCCCGCCAGATTGCCCTGAACAGGAAGCGTGGTCTCCATTCCGCCGATCCGCAGATGGGCGCGGTTCCCGTCATTCGACCAGATCTCGCCCGAGACGACATTCGCCTCGCCGATGAAATCCGCGATGAATTCCGAGGCCGGCGCCTCGTAAAGCGCATTCGGGCTGCCGTCCTGCGCGATCTCGCCCTGGTTCATGACGATGATGCGGTCGGAAACCGCCAAAGCCTCGTCCTGATCATGGGTAACATAGACGGCGGTGAAGCCAAGGCGCTGTTGCAGCTCGCGGATTTCGGTGCGCACGCGACGGCGCAGGCGGGCGTCGAGGTTCGACAACGGCTCGTCCAGCAGAAGGACCTGCGGCTCCAGCACCAAAGCCCGCGCTACCGCGACGCGCTGTTGCTGGCCGCCCGACAGTTCGGACGGAAGCCTTTTCCCGAGACCGCCAAGGCCCACGAGATCGAGGCCCTTGTCGGCCGCCGCCTTGGCCTCGGACCGTCCCATCCCGCCGGATTCGAGCCCGTAGGCGATGTTTTCGATCACCGACATATGTGGAAAAAGCGCATAGCTCTGAAAGACCATCGTCACGTCGCGCCGGTTCGCGGGCAGGCGCGTCACATCCTGTCCCCCGATCAGGATGCTGCCCGCGCTTGGCGTTTCCAGCCCCGCGAGCATCCGAAGCGTCGTGGTTTTCCCGCAGCCCGAAGGGCCCAAAAGCGTGACCAACTGGCCCGGCTCGATCGTCAGGTTGAGGTTCGGAATCGCGGTAAATCCGCCGTAATTCTTGCGGATCGCGCGGAATTCGACACTGCCGCGTTGCGGATTGCTCATGCTTTTGCCTCCGAAAGGGATGGGCGCGCCTCTTTGGGGCGGCGCAATTTGCGCTGGCCGACCAGAAGCTGGAAGGTGCTGATCACCGCCAGCATCACCACGATCAGCACCGAGCTATAGGCGATCGCCACGCCATATTGCCCGTTCTCGACCAGCCCGACGATATAGGAGGTCGCCATGTTGTATTTGGCCGAAACCAGAAAGATCACCGCCGAGATCGAGGTAATCGCGCGCACGAAACTATAGACCAGCGCCGCGGTGATCGCGGGGCGCAGCAGCGGCAGGATCACGCGGCGCAGCGTGCGCCCCGAATGCGCGCCAAGCGTCAGCGAGGCCTCGTCGAGGCTGGGGTCGATCTGCGCCATTGCCGCGACGCCGCCCCGCACGCCGACAGGCATGTTGCGGAAGACGAAGCAGGCGATCAGGATCAGCGCGGTCCCCGTCATCTGGATCGGAGGCAGGTTGAAGGCCATGATGTAGCTGATGCCGATCACGGTGCCGGGGATGGCGAAGCTCATCATCAGTACGAATTCGAAGACGGATTTCCCCGCGAATTTCTGCCGCGCGATCAGCCATGCCGTCAGCAGGCCTACCGCGGCCGTCAAAGGCGCGGCAAGGATCGAGATCGTCATCGTGGTCCAGAAGCTGTTCCACGCAACGCCGGTCCAGCGCAGACCGCCCTCGAAGCTGATCCCGAAGGCGCGGCGGTAGTGGTCGAGCGTCAGCGAATGGTCGAGCCCCCAGATCTTAACGAAGCCGCCGAACAGGATCATCGCATAGACGGTAATGGTGAACAGGACCCAAAGCGTCACGACGGTCAGGACCGGCCATGCGACACGGGCGGGCAAAGCGGCATGGCTGCCGCCATCGCCCTTGCCGCCAACGGTCGCGAAGTTCTTGCCCGAGAGCCAGCGCCTCTGCGCGACAAAGGCCGACAGGGTGAAGACCAGCAGGATCGCGGCCAGAACAGCCGCGCGCGAGGGGTCGTTCTGCGCGCCGACGACCGAGAAGAAGATCTCGGTCGAGAGCACCCCGCCCGAGCCGCCAAGGACCAGCGGGTTGCCGAAATCGGCCATGCTTTCGATGAAGCCGATCAGGAAGGCATTGGCGAGACCCGGCGCCATCAAAGGCAGCGAGACCCGCCGGAAGGTGCGCCAACGGCCGGCGCGCAGGGTCTGCGAGGCTTCCTCCATCGAGGGGCTGACACCCTCGACCACGCCGATCAGCACGAGGAAAGCGACCGGTGTAAAGCTGAGGACCTGTGCGAGCCAGATGCCGGTGAGCCCATAGATCCAGCGGCCGAGCTCCATCCCCGTGGCGCTTTGGATCAGCTGTGTGATCGTGCCCGAGCGGCCAAGCAGCATGGTCAGCGCAAGGCCCACCACGAAAGGCGGGGTGATGATCGGCAAAATGGTCAGAAGCCGCAGCCCCTTCTTGAACGGATAACGCGTCCGCGTCGCGACCAAAGCAAAGGCCAGACCGAGAAATGTGGTCGCCGTCGCCGTACAGATCGCAAGGAAAAGCGTGCGCCATGCCACGCCGCAGTTGCCGCTTCCGGTCAGGCAGGCGAGGCTCCAGATCTTGGGGTCGACGATGTTTTTGCGCACGCCTTCAGAGGTGAAAGAGCCGTCGAGATCCTGGAATGCGCCGGTGAAAATCGACAGGATCGGGTAGAAAACGAAGACCGTGACAAGCAGGATCAGCACCGCGATCGCGGTCAGAACGAAGGCGTCCCCCTTGAGCGCGCCGCGTTCGGCCATGCCGAACGAGATGAAGCAGGTGAAGGCCACACCCAGCACGACCGCGCCCGCACCAAAGGCTTGCTGTCCGCCGATTTCGCCGAAAAGCTGCTCGAGCAGGCCCCAGTTCCAGCCGCGCGTGCCGATCGCGAGCCCTTCGATCGCGAGCCAGCCAAGGCCGAGCGCACCGATCAGGACAAGCCGTCTGCCGCGCTCGGGTCCCGAAGGCGCGCGCCGCAGGACCAGCACCCACAGGATCAGCGCGATCAGCGGCAACAGCTGCCAACGGCCGCCAAGCGCCTGTACCAACCCCGGCCGGAGTTGCTCGTTCGAGAAAATGCCGCCGATCCAGTCGAAGCTGAAAAAGCCCGATCTGACCCGATACCAAGGCAGGATCAGCAGCGCGAGAACCGCGCCCGCCAGAACCCTGTCCAGCCGCTTGTTGTCCGCATTCATGCTGCCCGACCCGCGTGTCACTGGTGAACAGGGCGCGGAAGGCTGTGGCCCGCCGCACCCTTTTTGCTGTTACTCGGTCGCGGCGCCGCCGACTTCGGCATCCCACCGCGCCAGCAGGGCTTTGCGCGTCTCGCTCGAGCCGTATTTCGCGAAATCATAGTCGATCAGCTTGACGGTCGAGAGGTCGGGGACGTTTTCGGAAGGCGTCGCATTCTTGTTCGAGGGGATCTGGAACGAGCCGCTTTCGGGCATCAGGTTCTGGGCCTCGGGGGTCAGGACCCAATCGTAGAAAGCCTTGGCCTCGTCGGGGTTCTGCGCGCCTTCGATGATCGACATCGAGCCGACCTCGTAGCCGGTACCTTCGCAGGGCGTCATCGGCTTGATCGGGAAGCCCTCGACCGTCTGGCTGACCGCGTCATGGAGGAAAACGATCCCCATGCCCGTCTCGCCGCGCGCTGCCGCCTTGACCGGTGCCGAGCCCGATTTGGTATATTGCGAAACGTTGGCATTCAGCTTCTTGAGATAGTCGAAGGCCTGATCTTCGCCCATCAGCTGGACCAGCGTCGCAAGCGCGGTATAGGCCGTGCCCGAGGAGTTCGGATCGGCCAGCTGGATCTCGCCCTTGAGCGAGGGATCGAGCAGATCGGCCCAGCAGGCGGGCTCTTTGAGGCCCTTGTCCGCGAAAATCTTGGTGTTGTAGCCCCAGCCGAGCGCGCCGGTATAGACGCCGATGGTGCGGTTGCCCGAAATCTCGGCCTGCTTTTTCGACCAATCCTGCTGATCGGCCAGAAGCGGGCTTTCATAGGGCGCGGTCAGCTCGTCGGCGGCGGCCTGAAGATGGGGGTCGCCCGTACCGCCCCACCACAGATCGGTCTGCGGGTTGCGGCCTTCGGCACGGACCTTGGCATAGGCCTCGCCCGAGGACAGGCGGACCATGTTCACCTTGGTATCGGGATGGCTCGCCTGGAACTCGGAGACCAGCTTTTCGCAGATCACGACATCGGCCGAACAGATCAGGTTCAGCTCTCCGGCTGCTGCCGCGAAGGCAGGCAGGGACAGCGCGCCGCCAAGGGCGAACGCTAGCGTCTTCTTCATCATCTCTCCTCCCTAACCCCTGTTGTCGGGGGCGCTTCTTGCAAAGCTGTTCACAAGGCTCATCCGGCTCTCGGCTTTGTGTCAACAGTTATTTGAGCGATTAACCTTGCAAGGTTGCGAGTTTGTGAGACAGTTTGTGAACAGCCTTTCAGTCATTTTCCCACTCGTGGAGCTCCGATGTCGCGTCCGTCTGTCAGTGCCAAAGATGTTGCCGATCTGGCGGGGGTGTCGCGGGCTTCGGTCTCTCGCGCGCTGACGCCGGGGGCAACGATTTCGCACGAGACGCGCGCCCGCGTTGTCGCGGCTGCCGAAAAGCTCGGCTATCAGGTCAACCGGCTGGCGAGCGGCCTCATCCGCAACGAGACCGGCATCATTGCGCTGATCGCCTCGGAAATCGGGACGCCCTACCGCGCGCAATTGCTGGGCGCGCTGACCGAAAAGCTGCAGCAGGCGGGCAAGGTGACGCTGCTCATCAATACCGACCGCTCCGACGAAAGCGTCGAGCGGGCCTTGCGGCAGGCGATCAGCTACCGCACCGATGCCGCGATCTTCCTGTCGGGGATGCCGGCATGGTCCCTGGCCGAGACCTGCCAGAAAAACGGCATGAGATTGGTGCTGATCAACCGCGACGAGGCGCGCCCCGGCTCGGTTCTGGTGCGCCTGGACGATCGCGCGGCCGGCGAGCGGGCCGTCGCTTTGCTGCTGGCCGCGGGTTGCAGAAGGCTTGCACTTGCGAGTTCCGAGGCGGGGACGCCAAGCCTGATCGCGCGCGAAAGCGGGTTTCGCGATGCGGTGCGGGCGGCGGGGCTCGATCTGGTCGAAGAGCGGATCGGCGTGACCAGCTACCGCACGGGGCTCGAGCTCGGGACGCGGCTCATGGCGCGCTCCGACCGGCCGGACGGGGTGTTTTGCACCACCGATCTGATGGCATGCGGCTTGATGGATGCGGCACGCTTCCGCTTCGGCGTGGAGATTCCGCGCGCTCTTTCGGTGATCGGTTTCGACGATATCGCGCAGGCGGGCTGGGAAAGCTACGCGCTCACGAGTTTCGGCCAGCCCATCGACAAGATCGCCGGGGCGGCGACGGACTGGCTGCAAAATCCCGCCGAAACCGCTGCGGCGCGGATCACGCTTTCGGCCTCGCTGGTCTGGCGCAACAGCGTCCGGCAACTGCATCAACCGCACAACAGTTAATA
Organism: Paracoccus cavernae; assembly: GCF_042430175.1. NCBI lineage: Bacteria > Pseudomonadati > Pseudomonadota > Alphaproteobacteria > Rhodobacterales > Paracoccaceae > Paracoccus > Paracoccus cavernae. Next base: position 124,562 of record NZ_JBHMDZ010000048.1, read on the forward strand.
AAACCTTTATGCCTGCCGAATTCGTCGGCTTGAAAGGGCGGCATGTTGCGGCTTATCCCCTGTATCAAGAGAGCGCTGCCGCAACCGGCGGCGCGCTGCTGGGGAGGGCATCCGCCATGACAGAGCCGCAGCCGGAGGCAGCACCTCGGGCGAATCCGCAAGGTTTGGACGGCGCAATGCCGGAGGTACCGCAAACCGGCCTCGACCCCTCCGCGCCCGAGGGTCAAACGCCGCAACCCCTGCGGGTCCAGAGCGTGATCCGCCGTGCTTTGGCCGGTATGACCGGCGGCGCAATCCGGATTTTCGCGCGTTTGGTGACTGCGGTTCAGCCCGACTGGCGCGGCACCGCACCGGTCGGCGGGCAGCGGATCTATTACGCCAACCATAACAGCCACGGCGATTTCATCCTGATCTGGTCGGTCCTGCCGGTGCAGGCGCGCAAGCGTGCGCGTGCGGTTGCAGGGGCCGATTACTGGGGCGGCAAGGGGCTGCGGCGCTTTATCGGCAGCGATGTCTTCAACACCGTGCTGATCGACCGCCAGCGCGAGGGCCGCAATGTCGATCCGATCGCGACCATGGCGGGGGCGCTTGATGCCGGCGATTCGCTCATCATCTTCCCCGAGGGGACGCGCAATCTGACCGACGACATCCTGCTGCCCTTCAAAAGCGGGCTGTTCCATCTTGCCTCCTGCCGTCCCGATATCGATCTGGTGCCGGTCTGGATCGAGAACCTCAACCGCGTCATGCCCAAGGGCGAGTTCATCCCCGTGCCGCTGATGTGCAAAACGATCTTCGGCGCGCCTTTGCGGCTGGCCGAGGGTGAAAGCAAAACCGATTTCCTCGACCGCGCCCGCGACGCTCTGCTCGATCTGCGCCCCAACCATCTGGAGATGCGCTGATGCAGAATGTCGATTTCGATCTGCTCAAAATCATTCTGGCAGCGGGCAGCATCCTCGTGTTGGCCTCGATCGTGGGCAGCGTGCTGGCCTGGCGCTATTCGCCCGACGGCACCAATGCCACGATCGAGAACCTCAACGACCGGATCCGCTCTTGGTGGATCATGGTGCTGTTCTTGTCGCTGGCCATGCTGGGCGGGCGCACCGGCGTCTCGCTCTTGTTCATGATCTGCTCCTTCGCGGCTCTGCGCGAATTTCTGACCCTGACCAATGCGGCCCGCGCCGATCACTGGTCGCTGGTCGCGGCCTTCTTTGTGGTGCTGCCGATCCAGTATTATACGATCTGGATCGGCTGGTACGGGCTCTTTTCGATCTTCATTCCGGTCTATGTCTTCCTGCTTTTGCCGATCGTTTCGGCCCTGCGCGGCGAGACGCGCAACTATCTGATCCGCGTGGCCGAGGTCCAATGGGCGCTGATGATCTGCGTTTTCTGCGCCTCGCATGTCCCCGCGCTTCTGAGCCTGCATCTGCGCAATTTCGAGGGGCGCAACGTCTTGCTGATCGCCTTCCTTGTGGTGGTGGTCCAGCTTTCGGACGTGCTGCAATATGTCTGGGGCAAGCTGATCGGCAAGCACAAGATCGCGCCCAATCTGTCGCCCTCGAAAACCGTCGAGGGCTTTATCGGAGGCAGCCTCAGCGCGACAGCCGTCGGTGCGGCGCTGTGGTGGATGACGCCGTTCACCATTCTTGAAGCTGCGCTGATGGCCTTCATCATCACGCTTTTGGGCTTTTTCGGCGGGCTGGTGATGTCGGCGATCAAACGCGACCGCGGCATCAAGGATTGGGGCCATGCGATTGCGGGTCATGGCGGTTTCATCGACCGGCTTGACTCGGTGGTGTTTTCCGCGCCGATCTTTTTCCATCTGACGCGCTACTTCTGGTCGGTCTGATCCTTCCGGTACCATGCCCTTTGGCAGGAGATCCCAAGCATGAACGACGTCTCGAACCGCCGCCCTCTGGCCAGCCGCGATACAGCCTGGGCCGGACGGATCAGCCGCTGGCTGGCCGGAACGGGGATCACGCCCAACCAGATTTCGATGCTGGGGATGGTTTCGGCCGCGCTGGCTTTCGCGAGCTTTTGGGCGGCCGGAGGAAGCAGCGGGTCCCTGCGCATCCTGCTCCTGCTGCTTGGCGCTGGCTTCACACAAGGGCGTCTGCTGTGCAACCTCTTTGACGGCATGGTCGCGATAGAGGCGCAAAAGCGAGCGGCCGACGGCGGGTTCTGGAACGAGTTTCCCGACCGGATTTCCGATGTGCTGATCCTGATGGGGCTCGCGCTCGGCGCAGGAGAGCCCTCATTGGGTTGGGCCGCGACGGCCTTTGCCTTCCTGACCGCCTATACCCGCGAATTGGGCGTCAGTTGCGGATTGGCGGCGGATTTCTCGGGGCCGATGGCCAAGCAGCACCGGATGGCGGTGGTGACCGGCGCGGCGCTTTTGACGATTTTCGCGCCGCTGTTCGGAGGCCGTGACGAAGTGCTGGTCGCTGCGCTTTGGGTCGTCGCCGTCGGTGCGGCGCTGACCGCGCTGCGCCGCGCGGTCCATCTGGTCGCTGGCTTGCGCCGGCGCGGCTGAGCGCCGCCGCGAGGCCGGTTCAGGCGAGAACGGCCGAGCCTTTGCAGTCGACGATCACGCCGCCGCTGCTGGTTTTGCTGCCGAGATAGGCCACGCGTCGTCCGTCGATCGTGGCCTTGCCCGAGCCCTCGACAATAAAGCAGCCGCAAGCGCTTTTGTCGCCCTCACGCGCGATGCCGCGCCCGTCGATCGTGCTCTTCGAGCCGTCGATGATCGGATTGGGGCCGTGATAGGGGCAAAGATGTTTGTCGCCGACACGGGCGATGACCTTCTGCAAGGTGGAGCTCATAACCACATTCCTTGAATAACCCCCGCATTCTACGCAGGGCGTCGGAATGTTTCCAGACGAAACATGCATAAGGCCCCGCGCAACACGGCCCCTTCGCGTCAATGTCCGCGCGGGTTGCGGCAGAATCACGCGCCGCCTCAGGATCTGAAACCTTCTCGATATGCCCAATTTTCGGGCAGGACCTTGAAGCGCTGCTTGCGGATGCGCCTTGTGCGCAAGCTGCCGCATTTTTCGCCAGCCAATTCTTGCCGACCGGTTTCGCGCCCGTTTCCCTGAAGCCAGAGGCCAGCCGTCCGGTCCGACCGGATGCAAGGCAGCCAGAACATGCGCCAGTTTGAAGGAATGCACCATGAACCATGCCTTGATGTTAAGACTGTCAGCCGGAGCGGCAGCCCTCTTTGCCGTGCCCGCCATCGCGCAGGAGGCCGCACAAGAGGCGGTGCCCGAGGTCGCCGCCATCGTCGAAACCACCATGGACAAGGGCGATGTCGCATGGATGATGACCGCCGCGCTTCTGGTCATGGCGATGGTTCTGCCGGGTGTCGCGCTGTTTTACGGCGGCTTGGTGCGCGCCAAGAACATGCTGTCGGTGCTGATGCAGACTACGGCCATCGCGGCAATGATCATGATCTTGTGGCTGCTCGTCGGCTATTCCATGGCGTTCGGCGGCTCGACCAGCCCCTTCTGGGGCGGCTTCGGCAAGATTTTCCTTTCGGGCGTCGGCATCGACAGCACCGCCGCGACCTTTACCGACGGGGTGGTCATTCCCGAATATGTCTTCATCTCGTTCCAGATGACCTTTGCCGCGATTACCGCCGTGCTCATCATCGGCGGTCTGGTCGAACGGGTGAAGTTCGGCGCGCTGATGGTCTTCTGCCTGCTCTGGGCTTTGCTGGTCTATTTCCCCGTCGCGCATATGGTCTGGGACTCGGCCGGTCTGATCTTCAACTGGGGCGCGCTTGATTTCGCTGGCGGCACGGTTGTCCATATCAACGCGGCCGTGGCGGCACTGGTCGGAGCCTTGGTGCTGGGTCCGCGCGTCGGCTATATGAAGGAAATGATGGCACCCCATTCGCTGCCCTTGGCGCTGGTCGGTGCGGCGGTGCTTTGGGTCGGCTGGTTCGGCTTCAACGCGGGTTCGGCGCTGGAGGCAGGCCCCGATGCGGCGCTGGCGATGATCAACACCTTCGCCGCCCCCGCTGCCGCAATCCTCGCTTGGGCCGGTCTCGAATGGGCGATCCGCGGCAAGGCCTCGCTTCTGGGCGGGATCTCGGGGATGATCGCGGGTCTGGTCGCGATCACGCCTGCGGCCGGTACCGTCGGTCCGATCGGTGCGCTGGTCCTTGGCGCGATCGGTTCGGTCGGGGCCTACTATTTCGTCACCGTGGTCAAGATCCGCATGGGCTATGACGACAGCCTCGACGTCTTCGGCATCCACGGCGTGGCCGGCATCATCGGCGCGATCGGCACCGGCATCCTGACCGCGCCGTCGCTTGGCGGCACGGGCGGCGACGACTACGCGATCGGCGCGCAAACCTTGGTACAGGCGCAGGCGGTTCTGCTGACGATCGTCTGGTGCGGTGTGGTGTCCTATGCCCTCTTCAAACTGATCGATGCGACCATGGGCCTGCGGGTCAGCCGCGACGACGAGCGCCAAGGCCTCGACATCTCGAGCCACGGCGAGCAGGCCTATCACCTCTGATCAAACCCGTGCGCAACGAAAAAGGGCCGGAGTTTCCTCCGGCCCTTTTGCTATCGGACTGCCAGCCCTCAGCTTTGCGGGCGGGTCTTTTTCGGGTCGTAATGCGACAGCGTCACCACGGTTGCGGGGATGCGCATCTGCTGGCCGTCGAGCTTGCCGACCTCGAGCTGCGTGCCCGGCTCGGCCACCGTCGGATCGACGCGGGCCAGGGCGATGTTCTTGCCCAAAAGCGGCGAGCGCGTGGCCGAGGTGATCTCTCCCACCTGAGCGCGGCCCTGGAAGATGCCGTCGCCGTGACCGATCGCCAGATTTGCATCGACATCCAGACCCACGAACTTGCGTGCCGGTGTCTCTTTGCGCCGGATCAGGGCCTCGCGGCCGATGAAATCGACCTGTTTCGACTTGAGCGGCACGGTAAAGCCGATGCCGGCCTCGAAAGGATCGGTCTGGGCGCAGAAATCATAGCCGGCAAAGATCAGGCCGGCCTCGATGCGGACCATGTCCAAAGCGTCCAGACCCATCGGCTTGAGGCCGAGGTCCTGACCATTCTCCCAAACCGCATCCCAGACCGCTTTGCCATCGCGGGGATGGCAGAAGATTTCGAAGCCCAGTTCGCCGGTATAGCCGGTGCGCGAGACGACAACCGGCACGCCCTTGGAATCGCCGATGCGGCCGACCGTAAAGCGGAACCAGCCCAGATCCTCGATCTTGGTCTGGTGCTCGGCGGTCCAGATGAAGCGCTTGAGGATCTCGCGCGAATTCGGGCCCTGAACCGCAAGGTTGTGCATCTGGTCGGTCGAGGAGCGGATCATGACCTGCAAACCGGCCTTTTCGGCCTGTTCGCGCAGCCATTCGCCGCCATATTCCTCGCCGCCGATCCAGCGGAAATTGTCGCGGCCCAGACGGTAGATCGTGCCGTCATCCAGCATCCCGCCCGACGGATAGCACATCGCGGTATAGACGACCTGACCGACCGCCAGCTTCGAGACATCGCGGGTCATCGTATAGTTCAAGAGCGCCTCGGCATCGGGGCCGGTGATCTCGAATTTGCGCAGGGGCGACAGGTCCATGACCACCGCGGCCTTGCGGCATGCCCAATATTCGTCGATCGCGCCATTGTTGGAATAGACCGTCGGCAGCCAGTAACCGCGGTAATCGACCACATTCGGCGTGAGCGCCGAGGTCCGTTCGTGGAAGGCGGTTTCTTGCGTCATGCGCGGCTCCGAATTCGGGGTGGGGCGCCATGCGGCGGCGCGCTGGAATTTCTCGGCGCCCGAATAGGTGCGCACGTGGATGTCGCTGAGATACCAGCCATTTGCGGGCGATGTGTCATCCGGACAAGCCGAGTTGACACAGACGATATCGGTCAGCGCGCGGAAGAGGACGTAATCGCCCGGCCGCGACCACGGCTCGTCCGAGATCAGCACGCCATGGGCATCGATCGCGGTGTTGAAGAACAGGTTGACCGCCATCCAGCCCGGACGGGCCGAAATGCCGTATTCCGACAGCGCATAGTTGAAGTTGTCCGAGCAGTTGACATGGCCCGGATAGCCGATGTCGTCGTAGTATTTTGCGGCGCAGGCCATGGCGAAAGCATCGTGACGCCCGACGGTATCCTGCACGACCTCGATCAGGGCGGTCATGTCCTGATCATAGTATTTGTTGTGCAGACCCGGCATCGAATAGGCATGGCCCATGATCGTGCGCGAGGTGGTCACGTCAATAGGACGCTCGATGCCCTTTTCCAGTTTGCGCGCGTCGAAACACTGCAAATCGGTACATTGGCGGCCGTCGACGTCGAGGACCTGAAAGTAATCGCCCGCCTTGACGAAATAGGCACGCGCCGTCGCCGAGGACACGCGCAGGTCAAGAAGCGGATCGGCTAGCGGATCGGGCAGATCGAATTGGCCGACCTGACGCGGCTTGGCGCGCTGGATGAAGACGACAAGCGGCGTGGCCGTGTCTTGGCTGTGCGGATCCATCGGCTCGGCAGGGGCCGCGACCAGCAGGTGGCCGGGGCGCGAGACGGTGAAGTTTTCTTCGGTTCCGGCTTTGGTCGAGGGGTCGAAAAACGACACTGCCCCCGCTTGCGCCAGATCGATACCGCGCCGTTTGAGGCCCGAGCGCAGGCCCGACAGCCCCTCGCCCGCACGGTCGCCCCGTGCCAAAAGCGCGCGCGTACCCTCGGCGGTCGAGTTCGACTTCGCGCCGATGACGGCGGCGTCGATGCGGCCGCTTTCGTCTGCTGCGACCAGTTCGCAGCGCTGTCCGCCCTCGTGGTTCACGATGCGGATCGTATCGCCTTCGCGCAGGCTGACCAGAAGCGCGCGGCCACCCGCGACCTCGTAGCGCTCGGGAGCATTGTGCTGGAGAATTCCGTTGGGACGGATCAGACGGCTGGCCCTTGGCGGGCCGGAAACGACATTGGGGAAGCGCTCATCCAGCATTGCAATCTCGCCAGTTAGGGGTTGCGTTGGCGGAAAATTTCTTTCACCGTGAGAAAGACGATATCCGAGCCCTCCGCCTGTCGCAACCGGATAGTCGGCGATGCCATACCACAGTATCAGGCGGGCTCGCCAGCGCCAGAAATGCGGCTGTGACGTTCATTCGCGTGATCATCCCAAGGCCAAGCCAAAGCCCGCCCCAAGACGTTCGTTTCCGCCCTCTCTTCCCCCGACTGCCCAAGCTCTCGCCGCCTTGCCTTCGCGACCTGCCCGCAGCACGGGGCCCCTTGGGCCCATGCGGCAACAGGTCGCAGCCGGATTTCGCGGGCGATCACCGCGAAATCCGCTGAAAAACCGCTCAAGACGCAAGGAAATTGCCACATTTGCTTGTTCTGGCAGCATAATCCGAAGAGCCTGCCTCGACGACCCGCCGAACTGTGACGAGATTGCGACTTTTTTTGCCAGATCGGCGCAAAGCTATCGTATCACTAACCCCGACGGCCGCGGATGCAGCCATGACGAGAATGGATTGACGGCATGACCATCGAACAGAAGGTGACTTCCGGCCCGCTCACCAAATCGGGCGGCGCGCTCAAGCAGAATCCGCATCAGGTGCGCGACGCGGGCGAGCGCAATCTCGAGGCCGCGATCGGTCGTGCCCTGCGCGCGGTGCGCCAGCAGCAGGGGATGACCGTGGTCGAGCTGTCCTCGCGCACCAGTATTTCTATCGGAATGCTCTCCAAGATCGAGAACGGGATCACCTCGCCCTCGCTCAATACCTTGCAAACGCTGAGCCATGCCCTGTCGGTGCCGATTACCACCTTTTTCAAAGGCTACGAGGAGCGCCGCGAGGTCCAGCATGTCAAAGCGGGCGAGCATGTCGAGATCGACCGCCGAGGCACGCGGGCGAACCATCAATACCATCTGCTCGGCCATATCGGCGCCAATAGTTCGGGTGTGGTGGTCGAGCCCTATCTGATCGTGCTGACCGGCGGCGAGGATGACGTTTTCCCGACCTTCCAGCATGACGGGATCGAGCTGCTCTATATGCTTGAAGGCAAGGTCGAATATCGCCACGGCGACCAGACCTTTCTGCTCGAGCCGGGCGACAGCCTGCTGTTCGACGCCGACGAGCGCCACGGGCCGGAAGAGCTGGTCGAGGTTCCGGCGCGCTATCTTTCGATCATCTCCTATCCGCAGGCCTGATCCGGCCTGCGGTAGTCTTGCGGCCGCTCAACCCGCGCTGAAACGGTTCCAGCGGTCCATATGGTCGCGTTTGAAATCGCTCACCAGATCGACGCAGGCCTGATCGTCGAGCAGGACCAGCTCGACATTCTGGGTGGTCAGCCATTCATAGGCGCCGCGGTAATGCGCGACCTCGCCGACGATGATGCGTTCGACACCCGCGACAATCGCGGCACCGGCGCACATCGGGCAGGGGGCCTCGGTTGCGACAAGGGTGGCACCCCGAAGCTGGCGGGTCTTCGATTTCAGGAAATCGCCAAGGCAGACCATCTCGGCATGGGCCAAAAAATCATTGTCCTGGATCTGGCGGTTATGGCCGCGGCTGACGATCTCGCCGTCGATCACCAGCACCGAACCAAAAGGCATGCCGCCGCTGTCGACGCCCTTTTGCGCTTCAGTGAGGGCCTCGGCCATCAGGGCGCGGTCGTTGTCGTTTGTCATTCTTTCACCCGTTGGAAAAGGAAGGGGGGGCGTGCGGTGACGCCCCGACCCGAGTTGTGTAGCTTATGCGCGCGCCGCGTTCTTGCTGCCCGAGAGCAGGAAGTGGAACAGCCCGCCGGAGAATGCGCCGAAGAACCAAGAATAGGCCGCGAGGCTGGCGAAAACCGGAAGCTGCGAGATCGACAAGGCGACAACGGCAGCCAGCACCAGCGCGACGATGGCCCGCAGGTTGAAGCCGTTCGAGTACCAATAAGCACCGCGCGGATCCTCGGTATAGAGGCTGTCGATGTCGATGCTCTGTTTGCGGATCAGATAGTAATCGCAGATGATCAGGCCGAAGATCGGACCGATGAACGAACCCAAAGTCCCCAGCGTGTACTGGATCATGACCGGGTTCGCGTATAGTTTCCACGGCATCACCGCGACCGAGATGAGCGAGGCCAGAACGCCCGCGCGACGGAAGCTGAGGTATTTCGGCGCGAGGTTCGTCAGATCCATCGCTGCCGAGACGAAGTTTGCCACGATGTTCGTCGCGATCGTCGCCGTCATGAAGGTCAGTGCGCCCAGAAGGATTGCCGTCGCATTGTCGAGACGCGCCACCAGATGGACAGGATCGGTGATCAGCTCGCCAAAGACCTTGAGCGCGCCCGAGGTGGTGACGACCGTAACCAGAGCGAAAAGCGCGAAGTTGATCGGCAGGCCGAGGAAGTTGGCGCGCTCCATCGCTTTGCGCGAGGTCATGAAGCGCGAAAAATCCGCGAAGTTCAACGTCGTGCCGGCAAACCATGCGACGGTGAAGGCAACGGCGGTGAACCATGCGGCGACGGCCTCGCTGCCGCTCAAGGCCTCCGAGCCGAGGCTGAAGTCGATATGGTCGAGCCCGCCCGCCTTATAGACGATCCAGCCCGCAAGGATGAACATCACCAGATAAATCGCGGGGCCGGCCCAGTCGGTGAATTTGCGGATCGCCTCCCAGCCGTAATAGAACACGGCGAGCTGCGAGAACCACATGACCAGAAAGCAGATCCAGCCGAGCGAGGTCATCCCGAGGATCGAATTGTCGTTGAGCGCGGCCGAACCGGGCGCAAGGCGCAGGGTCACGACGACCAGCGCGGTCGAGGCGACCCATGTCTGGATACCGTACCAGCAGGTCGCCGTCGCGGCCTTGATCATGCTGGGGATGTTCGCGCCGAAAACCCCGAAAGCCGGACGGCAGAATGCGGCGAAAGCGATGCCGTATTTCTGGCCGCTGCGGCCGGCGAGGTTGGTGAAGACATAGATCAGCATGATCCCGGCGATCAGCGCCGAGAAAACCTGGAAACCGCCCAATCCGAGCGTGAAAAGGCTGGCCGCGAAAACATAGCCCGCGACGCTATGGACGTTCGACATCCACATGGCCGATAGCGTGTAGACGCCCCAAGTCTGGTTTTTGACGGGAGCAATGTCTTCGTTCGAGAGCCGCTCGCTGACGGCAAAAGATGCAGAAGACTGCCCCAAAGAATGGGGGGATGATGAAGAGTTCAAGATGATCTCCGAGGCGGTGTTTTTGGGATGTGAGCAACCGCCCGCCTTTTAAATGGCGGTGCGGGTTTTGCCTGCTCGCGGCGGCCCGATTTCAAATTCTGGGTAATGTCTTCCGTCTGCGGGACATGGCCGAGCCTGTCGTTTTCCAGATTCGATCCTGGGTTAAAGCAGTTTCTAACAAGAGATCACAAATATTTGTAATTTTAATTGCTCATTTTTTGCAGAAAATGTTTTTATACTTCATTGAGAATTGCAGTGAAGACATAAGGGGGTTTTTACTGTGCTTCGCGCGGTATCGGCGCGGGATCCCTGTCGCAAGGCAGGCTTTTAAAACCGGATGCCTTTGGATGATTTGCGCAACCCCTGTAAAAATGCCCTTGTTTCAAAGGGCTTTTACGGTTTGCGCTAACCGGATGGCCAAAGAATGGTGGCCACGTTCGGGATGGTCAATATAATTTTAAACAACCCATAGCCGCGCACATAAAAAGCGCGCGGTTATGGCCGCGCGCGTTTTAATTCCGCTCTGTCGAAAGCCCGATTCACTCCTCGGGCCACCAGCCAAGCGAAGTGGGTTTGCCGTCGTCATATTGCGCCAGCCAATTGACCAACATCTCGCGGTTGCGCGCGAAACCTTTGTATTCGGCAAGCTCCTCGGGCAGCGTCTGGAGCACGCGGTGAAGGCGGCGGCCCCATTTCGGGACGGTCACCAGATCCTCGAAGCTGATGAGGTAGCAGCGGATCGGAAAGACGATCGCATTCGAGCGCGGCAGGCGGAAAAGCGTCTGCAACTCGACCCGCAAATGCTGGCGCTGGCCCACGGTGTCGGGGGTGAGCGTGGTCTTTGTCGGCCCCCATTTGGGATAGTTCTCGGGGCTCGTATCGAGCAGCGGATCGACCGTCATCGTCCAGTTGAAGCGGCGGACCGGCGCGCCGTATTGCAGCTTGAGCAGGAACTTCAGCGCGCGGTCGAAAATCCCCATCCCGCCCGCCAGCGGCACCGGCGCATGCCATTCGTGAAAGCTCATCCCGATGTCGAAATCGAGCGACCAATCGGCCTGGCTCGTCACCATTCCGGCCTCGATCCACAGATTGTCCTCGCGCTGGTCCTGCAGCGTGAAATCGCCCTGTGCTTGACGCGTGATGTATTCCATCGGCCCATAGGGTAGGGTGGTCTCGTCGAGGAAGGTGAAGGTGTCGTCGATACCGAGCGGCTTGTTGACCCAGTGCCAGCGGTTGCCGTTCTTGGTCAGCTGGAACAGGTCGGGATAGTCGCGCGCCTTGCTTTCCATGATCAGCTCGAGCAGGTCCCAACCCGCCAGCGTCATATGCGGCAGCGATTGGCAACGCAGAGGATCATCGGCCAGAACGCGGGCGCGGTCGGCCATTTCCGAGACGTAATGCTCGTCGACATCAAAGGCATGTTCGAAGACCGATCCGGGGCGGCCCGGCACATGCGGTTCGATATTGACCGAATACATGTAGTCGTCTTCGGGGAAGGGAAAGGGAAAGCGCGCGATCCCCGCGGCCGAATTTCGGTAGGTGAAATCGTTGCGGAAGGTCTCGTCGTTGAACTGAATTCCCATCGGCTCCTCCTACAGATCCAAAACCAGTCGCTCGCCCGCGAAACGCGACACGCAGGGCATGATTTTCTTTTGCGAGGCGCGTTGCTCGGGGGTCAGCCAGTGGTCGTTGTGTTCGATATCGCCATCGGCCACCACAACATCGCATTCGCATTGCCCGCAGGCCCCGCCGCGGCAGAGATAGGGCGCATCGACTCCCGCAGCCTCGATCGCCTCGAGCAGGGACTGGGTTGCGCCGACGCGGATGGTTTTTTCCGATTTCGCCAGCTCGACCGTGAAGGCTTCGCCGACCGGAGGGGCGAGAAACTCTTCGGAATGGACCGCGCCCTTGGGCCAGCCGGCTTTGTCCGCCATGTCGTGAACGTAGGCGATCATCCCCTTGGGGCCGCAGACATAGACATGGGTTCCGAGCGGCTGGCCGCGCAGAAGCGCCGGAATGTCCATGCGGATATTTTCGTCGTCATAGTAAAGATGGACGCGGTTTTCATAGCTGCGCTTCAGCTCGTCGCCGAACTGGCCGAGCTTGCGGCTGGCGACCGCGTAATGCAGCTCGAAATGGGCGTTGCGCTCGTCCATCTGCGCCATTTGCGCGATGAAGGGCGTGATCCCGATACCGCCCGCCAGCAGCAGGTGTTTGCGCGCGCGCGTATCCTCGGGAAAGAGGTTCACGGGATAGGAGATGGTCATCTCCATCCCCGGCTCCACATGGTTGTGCATGTAAAGCGAGCCGCCACGGCCGCAATCGTCGCGCCGGACCGAGATGGCATAACCCGTCGTGTCGGACGGATCGCTCATCAGCGAGTATGGGTTGAGGCGGCGCGTGCCGTTGTCGTTCATCTCGACGACGATATGGCTGCCGCCCGAGAAGGGCGGGACGGGGCCGCCGTCACGGGGCACGAAGCGGAAGGTCTTGATCAGCTCGTTGACCGCGGTGACTTCGGTAACCCGCGCCTGGATTTTTGGGGCTCCGCTGCTCATGGGAATTTTTCCACCATCTCGGGGACAAGGCCGGGATCCTCGGCATCGATGTTGACGCCCTGAAAGGCCGCCAGCCTGCGGGAATAATGGTCGCGCACGAAAAGATGCAGGCCGCAATGGCTGCAGACCATCGGATCCGTGGTGACGTTTTCGGTGATGCCCTTGCAATGGACGCATTGCACGCGCCGCGCCAAAGAGCCGCGATGTTCGGAGTGGATCCCGTTATAGGGAAAGCCCACTTTCATCGCCTCGCTTTGCGTGACGCCGATCAGGGTCTCGGTTCCCGCCAGATAGATCTGCAGGCCCATATGCGCATCGCCGAGCGCCTTGCGGACCCGCGACATCGCGGCCGAAAGCGAGGGGCCGTGATAGAAGCGCGCGACCCCGAGACCGGCGAGTTCCTCGCCCATATCGGTGCCGTTCGCCGCTTTCACATAGATCAGATGCGTATCGGTTTTCAGATCCATGCCCAGAGCGTCGGCCTTGGCGAAGAGGTCGAGGATCGCGCCTCCCCCTTCGCCATCGGCCACCATCAGATGGGCACTGCCTTGGTGGGGTTCGAGAACACCATAGACGGGCCGGGTCGAGATCGAGGGCGCGAATACGGTTTTCGTCATTGTCCTACCTCAGTTCCGTTTCAGCCCTTGGCGGTGCGGCGTTTCTTTTCGACGTCGTAGAACGGCATCGAATGGGTGACCGCCACGACGTCCTTGCCGCCGGATTTCACGGTGACTTTGGTGCCGTCATTGGCGAATGCGACCGGCAGTCGGGCAATGGCCACGGTGTATTTGTTGACCGGCGAGACCAGCCCCTGCGTCACCACGCCGATATCCTTGCCGTCCGCGTAAACGCGCGAGCCGATCTCGGGCATATCGTCGCTATCGAATTTGAGGCCCCAGATCTTGAAGCGCTCCTTGCCCTTGAGGCGGGCATGTTCCTCGGCACCGCGGAAGCCGGTGAAATTCGGCGAGACGGTGAAATCGAGGCCAAGCTCCCAAAGCGTATCGCCCGGGCCCTCGTTGTCGAAGGGGAAGCTTTCCGAGTTGTCGCCCGGATAAAAGAGCAGGTAGCTTTCGACCCGCAGCAGATCGAGCGTGCCGAACTGGACCGGCACGATGCCCATGGGCGCGCCTTCTTCGACGATGCGGTCCCAGATCACGGGGGCATCCTCGCCACGGCAGAAGATTTCATAGCCGCGCTCGCCGGTATAGCCGGTACGCGAAATCATCACGGGTTTGCCGAAAAGCGCGGTCTGGATATGGCCGAAGTAGGCCAGATCGCGAATGCCAGGAATATGGTTGGCCAGATAGTCGACGGCCAGCGGTCCCTGAAGCGACAGGTCGTGCATATTGTCGTCGAAATTGATCGAGACATCTTTGCCCAAGCCTGCTGCATTGAGCTGCTCGAGGCCCGCTCCGGTGCCGTGGACCACCAGATAGGTGTTCGGCCCCTGGCGGTAGATGACGCAGTCGTCGACGAACTTGCCGGCATCGCTCAACATGCAGGCATAGACCGCGCGGCCCGGCATCAGCTTGGCCATATTGCGGGTGGTCGCACGTTCGATCACCTGTGTGGCGGCAGGTCCGGTGACGTGGACTTTCTTCAGGCCCGAGACATCCATCAGACCGGCCTTGGTCCGGACGGCGACGTAATCGTCGATCATCGGTTTGTCATAGGTCCAGGCAGTGGGCATGCCGTTCCAGTCTTCCAGATTGGACCCCAATGCCCGATGCCGGTCCGCCAATGTGGAAATGCGCCAAGAATTCGCCATGCTCTCCCCCAGAATTTAGCAAGTCGTCGGTGTTCTGCCCTGATGCGACCATTCCGGCAGGGTAAAATCAAAGGAAAAGAATATTCCTAATAGAAAAGTATTGCATGAAAGCTGCGGACAGTTTGCTCGGATCGTGAAAAATCAAGGGCCTGCCCCGCACATCCGGCGGGGCAGGCGCACGGGAGCGCGAGGGGCGGCGCTCCATGCCTGAAAAAGGCGCGACAAAGGGCACGGGCGCGCGGAACGCCACGCCCTTCAGCTTGGCGAGACGAAGAACCAGTTCGAGAACAAAACCACGCCCAGACCGGCAATCAGCGCCAGATAGGGCAGGAAGCCTGCGCGGCGCGGACCAAGGTCGCCGTCCGGATCAAGGCCGAGATCCTCCATCGCTTCGCGCGGGAAGCGGCCCTTGTCGGTCACCCAATGGCGATAGGCAAAGACCGGAATGATCAGGGAAGCAAAGATCAGACCCGCCCAAAGCGCCTGCGAATAGCCCCAGACCTTCGCGCCCGCACCCAGAAAGACCGCATTGACGAAAGCCAGCATCGTATTGACCGTCAAAAGCCAGGTCGGCGCCTTCCACGGGCGCTCGAGATGCGGCGAGTCGATCCGGTGGATCCAGCCCGCATTGAGGTTGAGGAAGTTGAACATCAGATAGCCTACGTTCGAGATGGCGAGGACGTAGAAATACCCTCCCGGATCCGAGGCCAGCGCCAGCAGGAAGGTGTTGAACACCAGATCCTGACGCATTGCCCCGATCGGCGCGCCGTTCTCGTTCACTTTGCTGAGGTATTTGGGCAGCCAGCCGTCGCGCGAGCCCTGATAAAGCGTGCGCGACGAGCCCGCGCCCGCCGTCATGATCGACATCAGCAGCGCGAGTATCATCAGCAGAACAAAGAGATGGATCACGATCCCCGAATTCGAGATCATCCGTCCCAGAGCCTCGCCGATACCGCTGCCGTCGGCAATGGCGGGGGCGAGCAGGCCCTCGTGGCCATAGACCCCCTGAAAGGCGAAGGGGATCAGCATGAAGAAAAGCATGCAGAGCAGGCCCGAATAGAAGATCGCCTTGAACGTATCGGTCTTGGGATCCTTGAGTTCGCGCGTATAGCAAACCGCGGTTTCGAAGCCGTAGGTCGACCAGGCGGTGATATAGAGCGCGCCCAGAACCAGCGTCCAGCCGCCGACATTCCACGAGCCCTCGACCGGAGAGGAGGCGGCGGCAGGCGGCACGATATTGGTGACGTAATCCCAGTTGATCGAGCCGTTCAGGATCGGGATGATTCCGGCCGCCAGAAGCGGGACCAGAACGATGATCGCGAGGACCTTCTGCACACCGGCCGCCGTGCCGATCCCGCGCTTCTGGATCGTATACATTGTCAGCATCAGCGCGACGCCGACCACAAAGGTCGAATTGAAATGCAGCGTTCCGAGACCCGGAATGCCGATCTGCGCCGCTTCCCAGACCCGAACCGCCGGCGTCAGCGCCGTGATCGCATCGCCGGTCAGTAGCGCGTTGACGCCTTGCGCCGCCGTCTGGCCCGGATTGGCGGCCAGCCATTCGAGAACGCGCGGGCTCGCCTCGGTCAACGATGCCGCATTGGCCGCAACCCAGGCCATGACTTGCGGGCTATCCGCGCCTGGAACGGGGAAGAAAGCGTTGAGGATATAGCCCGCCGCAATCGCGCAGCCCAGTGACAGCACGGGGCTCCAGGCGAACCAGTTGCACCAGACCGAAAGAGGCGCGACCAGTTTGGAATAGCGCATCCATGCCGTCGCGCCATAGACCGAGGTTCCCCCCGATTTGTTGCCGAACATGCCAGCCATTTCGGCATAGGTGAAGCTTTGCAGAAAGCCCATGCACATCGAGACGATCCAGACGACGAAGGCCACCTTTCCGGCGACCCCCGCAATCCCGCCGATCGAGAAAAGGACGAGGGGCGGGACCCCGGCCGCCACCCAGAACGCGCCTTGCCAGCTCAGCGTGCGCATCATTTCATTAGGGGAGTTCTGGCCTTCCGAACGGGCGAAAGTGGGTGCCGATCCGGTGCTGGAAGGCTGCGGAAAATCCGTCATAGCGTAGCTCCGTCACCTGTTGGTGTCACGAGAGTGACGCAGATTCGTCTTCCCACAAAGAAAAAATTTCTCCTGTGGGTCAAAATAATTGCGAATCGTTCAATGCGGCAAGGTGCCGCAACCTGCCGCAAGCCATATCTTTGACAGATTATGCGGCCAACTATGGGGATTCGCGTGACAAATTCCGCGCATCTTCGGTGGCCGCATCGGAACCTCTGCCGCGATTGCAGTGAAATGGCAGGGGCCGGAGCGGGGAAAATCACCCGAATGAGGCGGGGATTCCCGCCGTGCGGGCAAATAGTCGCGCCCCAAGTCAGGCCGACCCTTCCCGCTTGTGAAATCTCGGTGCAGGATCACGTCATCCAACTGTCGGGGGGCAAGTGGGACAGATGACGACGGATCTAGCGGCCTTCGCTGCAAAGCGGGGGGTCAAGCATTTCATGATCTCATACACCGATCTTTTCGGGGTGCAGCGCGCCAAGATGGTGCCGACCGAAGCGATCGGGCAGATGAGCAAAACGGGGGCGGCCTTTGCCGGTTTCGCGACATGGTTCGACCTGTCCGCCGCCCATCCCGATCTTCTGGCCCTTCCCGATTGCAGCCATGTCGTCCAGCTGCCCTGGCAACCCGAGATCGCCTGGGTTCCCGCCAATTGCGCCCTCGGTGGCGAGGAATTCGCCCAGGCACCGCGCAATGTCTTGCGCCGGCTGGTTGCCGCGGCCGAGGCGGCCGGCCTGCGGGTGCGCACCGGCGTCGAGCCCGAATTCTTCCTGCTCAATGCCGAGGGCACCGCACCCCATGACGCGCTCGACCGGACCGAGAAGGCTTGTTACGACCAGCAGGCCATCATGCGCCGCTACGATCTTTTCGCCGAGCTGATGTCCCATATGACGACGATGGGCTGGCGGCCCTACCAATGCGATCACGAAGATGCCCATGGCCAGTTCGAGATGAACTGGGGCTTCGACGATGCGCTCGTGACCGCCGACCGCCATGTGTTTTTCAAGTTCATGCTGCGCTCGATCGCCGAAAGGCAGGGCATCCGCGCCAGTTTCATGCCCAAGCCCTTCGCGGGCAAAAGCGGCTCAGGCTGTCATGTCCATGTCTCGGTGTGGGATGCCGCAGGCGAAGAGAACCTCTTTCTCGACCCGCAAGCGCCGCTGGCCTTGTCGCAGCTCGGCCGCCATTTTCTGGGCGGGATCGTCCGGCATACGCCCGCTTTGGCCGCGATCTGCAATCCCACCGCCAACAGTTACCGCCGCATCAATATGACGCGCACCGATGCCGGATCGAGCTGGGCACCGGCCTCGGTGACATGGGCGGGCAACAACCGCACCCATATGGTTCGTGTCCCGGCGCCGGGCCGGTTCGAGTTTCGCCTGCCCGATAGTGCCGCGAACCCCTATTTGCTTCAGGCAGCGATCATTGCCGCGGGACTGGACGGGGTGCGGCGCAGCCTCGATCCGGGGCCGGTGAGCACGCGCGACATGCATTCCGAAGGCCATCTCGTCACCGATGCGCCACGCCTTCCCGCCGATCTGCGCGATGCCTTGCGCCAATACGAGGCCGACACGCTTCTGTCGGAGGCGATGGGGCCGGAGTTTTCAAGCGCCTATCTCAAGCTGAAAATCCGCGAATGCGAGCGTTTCGCCGAGCACGGCAATGAATGGGAACACGAGCAGACACTCGATGTCTAATCTTAGAGATATCCTCTGCAAGCCATTGCCATAAAACGCAAACGACCCGCATTTTCATGCGGGTCGCGTGACGGTGTTCAGACTGCGCCCGATCAGTTGCGCAGATAGCTTTCCATCGTGTCTTCCAGCGCATCCTTCCACGGCGTGTGGTGGATCGGGGCCATCGTGCCGGTGATGACCGAGCGGTAGGCCTTGTTGCGGAAGCCCATGATGTCGTCCTTCTTGTGGTCCTTCCACTCAAAGAAGGCCGCACAAGCGCCGTCGACATCGAAGGACGGGTAATCCGTCTCGGCGATCAGTTCCTTGACGTAATCGCCCTGATACTGGATCGCGTCGTGGGTATCGACGCCGGCATCCTCGCCTTCCTCGCGGGCTTTGACATCGGCCAGAAGCGTCGCGGTTTCGCGCGGGATCGCTATCTTGCCCATGATCGCGTCGCGGACCCACCAGGCCTGCGCGTCAAACATGTTGAAGGTGAACCACTGGTCCTGCATCCCGAGATAGAACATCTTCGGGTTATAGACATATGCCACACCCTTGTAGAGATCGGCCGATGCCAGACGGTTCTTGGTCTTGAGGCGCAGATCGTCGGGCAGGAAGGGGAAATGGTGCTTGTAGCCGGTGCACAGGATGATCGCGTCGATCTTCTGGCTGCTGCCGTCCTTGAAATAGGCGGTGTTTTCGTCCACGCGCTCGAGGATGGGGACCTCTTTCCAGTTCGCGGGCCATTTGAAGCCCATCGGCTGGGTGCGGTGCGCGACGGTGATCGAATTCGCGCCGTATTTCCAGCATTGCGAGCCGATATCCTCGGCCGAATAGGAGGTGCCGATCAGCAGCAGATCTTTGCCCTTGAACTCCATCGCGTCGCGGAAATCATGGGCGTGGAGGATGCGGCCGCCGAAACGGGTGAAGCCCGGGAATTCCGGTGCGTTCGGGGTCGAGAAATGGCCCGAGGCGACGATCACATTGTCGAACTCCTCGGTATACATGTGGTCCTTGACCAGATCATGCGCCGTGACGGTGAATTTCTCGGATTTCGCGTCATAGGTGACCATGCGCACCGGCGTCGAGAAGCGGATCCATTTGCGTACACCCGCCTTGTCGACGCGCCCCTGGATATAGTCGAACAGCACGGCGCGCGGCGGGTAGCTGGCGATCTGCTTGCCGAAATGCTCTTCGAAGGAATAATCCGCGAATTCGAGACCCTCTTTCGGGCCGTTCGACCAAAGGTAGCGGTACATCGAGCTATGGACCGGCTCGCCATTGCCGTCGAGGCCGGTGCGCCATGTGTAATTCCACAGCCCGCCCCAATTGTCCTGTTTCTCGAAACAGACGATCTCGGGGATCTCGGCCCCTTTGTTGGCGGCGGATTGGAAGGCACGCAACTGTGCAAGCCCCGAGGGCCCTGCGCCGATCACAGCAACTCGTTTGGTCATGTGGACTCCTCCTCAACACCCTTTTCGAGGATGTGTATGCTTGGGCTGGCTGTCAAATAGTCAAATCGAAGGGGGGAGGGCCGGACCGCTGCGGCCCGACCCACCGGATCAGATCGTGAGGCCCTCGGGCTCGGCCAGACCGTTCGCGCGGCAGCAGGCAGTCACCGTATTGGCCAAAAGACAGGCAATCGTCATCGGACCGACGCCGCCCGGCACCGGCGTAATTGCCGAGGCACGCGGCAGGGCGCTGGCGAAATCGACATCGCCGACGAGGATCTGCTTGCCGTCGCGTTCGATGCGGTTGATGCCGACATCGATCACGACCGCGCCTTCGGCGATCCATTCGCCCTTGACCATCTCGGGGCGGCCGACGGCGGCGACGACGATATCGGCACGGCGCACGACATCGGGCAGGTCCTTGGTGCGCGAATGCGCGATCGTCACGGTGCAGCTATCGCCGAGCAGAAGCTGGGCCATCGGCTTGCCGACGATGTTGGAGCGACCGATCACCACCGCATTCTTGCCCGAGAGCGAGCCCATCAGGTCGCGCAGCAGCAAAAGGCAACCCAGCGGGGTGCAGGGCACCATCGCCTTTTGCCCCGTGGCCAAAAGGCCCACGTTAGAGATGTGGAAACCGTCGACATCCTTGGCCGGATCGATCGAATTGATGACCAGATCCGAGTTCAGATGATCGGGCAGCGGCAGCTGCACCAGGATGCCGTGGACGGCCGGATCGGCATTCAGTTTCGCGATCAGCGCCAGAAGCACCTCCTCGGAGGTCGAGGCATCCAGCTTGTGCTCGAACGAGGCCATGCCGGCCTCGATCGTTTGTTTGCCCTTCGAGCGGACGTAGACCTGGCTTGCAGGATCCTCGCCCACCAGAACCACCGCAAGACCCGGGGTGATGCCGGCTTCGGATTTGATGCGGGCGACATGCTCCGCGACCTTTTCCCGAATGCCTGCCGCGAAGGCCTTGCCGTCGATGATACTTGCGCTCATGGTCCCTCTCTCGCTGACTGCGACGGGCCTGATATCAGCCCATCCGTTCGGAAGCGTATCCACCCGAACTGGACGGGAAGACAACCGTCTTATTGCCGTTCACGAAGGCGCGATGGTGGATATGTGCGTGAATCGCGCGAGCGAGCACCTGCGCTTCGACATCGCGGCCAAGGCTGACGTAATCCTCGGGCGATTGGGCGTGGGTGACACGGATGATGTCCTGCTCGATGATCGGGCCCTCGTCGAGGTCCGCGGTCACGTAATGGGCCGTCGCGCCGATCAGTTTGACGCCGCGCTGATAGGCCTGCTTATAAGGGTTTGCGCCCTTGAAGCTCGGCAGGAAGGAGTGGTGGATGTTGATGATCCGGCCCGACATTTTCTGCGAAAGGTCATCGGAGAGGATCTGCATGTAGCGCGCCAGAACCACCAGCTCGGTGCCGGTATCCTCGACGATTTGCAGCATCTTGGCTTCGGCTTCGGGTTTGTTGTCCTTGGTGACCTTGATGTAGTGGAAGGGGATGTCGTGGTTCACGACGACCTTCTGGTAGGTCATGTGGTTGGAGATCACGCCGACGATGTCGATCGGCAGCGCGCCGATCTGCCAGCGGTACAAGAGGTCGTTGAGGCAATGGCCGAAATTCGAGACCATCAGAAGAACCTTCATCTTCTCGTTGGTCTCGTGCAGCTGCCACTGCATGTCGAATTCGCCCGCGATCGGCTCGAAGGCCTCGCGCAGCTCGGCGGCGCTTTTGCCCTCTTCGGAGCGGAAGCTGACGCGCGTGAAGAAGCGGTCGTTTTCCTGATCGTCATACTGGGCGCTATCGGTGATGTTGCAGCCGTTGGCGGCCAACATGCCGGAAATCGCGGCAACGATTCCCCGACGGGCGGGGCAGGTTACGGTCAGCACTTGGTCGGCCATCTTCGGCTCCTGAAAACTTCTGTGATCGTGTCTGTTTCGGCTCACGTCCGGGTACGGCACAAGGTCTGGTCTTGGTGGCGAACCTTGATGTACCCCAACTGTGCGGAGACGGTCTTTAAACTGTCAAGAAAAAGACTTTCCTCTCATTCTTTGGTCTTTGCTCCCGTCCCGAGCCTGATCCGCGGCTGTCGTGCACCAATGCCAACTCTGCGCAAAGTGCAAGACCACTGAAGTCGTAAAGCGTTAACTTTCGCTCGCGGGCGGCGGATACGGCGCAAATCGCGCCAAACGCGACATGGCCCTGCATGAGCCTCTATGGTCCCCGCAGGGGCGGCAGGGGCGCCCGAAGAGCCCTCTCGACAAAGCGCGTCCGAAGATGCCAGCATCATGCGGGTCCTGCCTTCAGGCAGAAAGGCGCGCGCCGAAGGGCCGGCCCTGATCCCCCAACCCCCGAAGGAGAAACGATGAATCCCGTCCGTACCGAGATCCGTGGTGCCGTCCTCGAGGTCACGCTCGACCGCCCCAAAGCCAATGCGATCGACCTTGCGACCAGCCGCCTGATGGGCGAGGTCTTCACCCGTTTCCGCGATGATCCCACACTTCGCGTCGCGATCTTGACCGGCGCGGGCGACAAATTCTTTTGCCCCGGTTGGGATCTGAAGGCGGCGGCCGAAGGTGCCTCGGTCGAGGGCGATTACGGCGTCGGCGGCTTTGGCGGATTGCAGGAGCTGCGCGGGATGAACAAGCCCGTCATCATGGCGGTGAACGGGATCTGCTGCGGCGGCGGACTCGAGGTCGCGCTTTCGGGCGACATGATCATCGCGGCCGACCATGCGAGCTTCGCCCTGCCCGAGATTCGTTCGGGCACGGTTGCCGATGCCGCCTCGATCCGGCTGCCCAAGCGTATCCCCTATCATATCGCGATGGAAATGCTGCTGACCGGCCGCTGGATGCAGGCCGACGAGGCCGCGCGCTGGGGCATGATCAACCGCGTCGTTCCCGCCGACCAATTGATGACCGAGGCGCGCAAACTGGCCGACGAGCTCGCCTCGGGGCCGCCGCTGGTTTTCGCCGCGATCAAGGAAATCGTGCGCGAGGCCGAGGATATGAAATTCGTCGATGCGATGGCACGAATCGCGCGCAACCAGTTCGAAACGGTCGAGGTGCTGCACCGCTCCGAGGATCAGCTCGAAGGGGCGCGCGCCTTTGCCGAAAAGCGCGATCCGATCTGGAAGGGCCGCTAGGCCGCGCTAGCCCTGCCGCGCTGCGCCGATCGTTTCGCCATATTGGCTGCGATAGGCGCGCGCGAGCGTGGCCGAGGAGGCAAAGCCCGTGCGCGCCGCAATCTCGGCCAAAGTAAGTCGCGTATCCATCGCCAGCGCGCGGGCATGCGACAGCCGGATCAGCCGGTAATAGCGCCCCGCCGGCATCTGTAAGGTCGCCATGAACATGCGGTCGAGCGTGCGCAGGGAAACGGCGGCGATCTCGGCGATGTCGGGCAGGGGCAGGGGCGTGTCGGCAGTCTCGCGCATCGCCTTGACCGCGCGTTGCAGTGCGGGCGGCAGGCCGAGATCCATCATCCGCGGCACGGCGGGCGGGTAATCGACGGGGCTGTCATAGGGGCCGGAGGTCGCGGCGATCCGGCCGAACATATTGGCGACATCAAAGCTGAGCGCCTCGTCTCCGCGCCCGCTGATCAGCGAAAGCGTCCAGTCGAGCACCCCGCCCGCGCCGCCGCAGGTCACGCAATCGCCGTCCTGCACCCAGGGCGTGGTCAGCGAGTCTACGTCGAGGAAGGTCTCGGCGAAAGCATCGAGCTCCATCCAGTGGATCGTCGCGCGCCGTCCGGTCAGCAGCCCCGCCCCCGCCATCAGCCAGGCGCCGGTATCAAGCCCCACGGTCAGCGGCAGGCCGCGCGATTTGCGCCGGATGATCTGGGTCGCGGCGCGGCTCATATGGTCGCGCGCGCCGTATCCCGTCACCACGACCAGCGCATCCGTGGCCCCGATCCGGTCCGCCGAAAGGTCCGCCGCCAGCGAAAGCCGCGACGAACTGGTCGCAGGCTGGCCGTCCATTGTCGCAATCTGCCATGAAAACAGGCGCTTGCCTGAAATATCGCGGGCTGCACGCAAGGGTTCGATCGCGCAGGCAAGGATCATGTTCGAGAAACCGTCGAACACAAGAAAAGTTAAATGGAAGGGCGATTCTGGCGTCATAGGCAAATGATAAGGCTGACAATGCAAATCACAATGCCTGAAAGCCTCTACGCTCAAGGTTAACGACAAAGCCTTTACCTGCCGGAGCCACCATGAACCGCGACGTTTTCATTACCTGTGCCGTGACCGGATCGGGCCAGAGCCATCTCAAATCGGACAAGGTTCCGCGCTCGCCCAAACAGATCGCCGAAGCCTGTATCGAGGCCGCCAAGGCTGGCGCGGCAATTGCCCATGTCCATGTCCGCGATCCCGAAACCGGCACGCCCTCGCGCGATCCCGCGCTTTACCGCGAAGTGGTTGAGCGCGTGCGTTCCTCGGATACGGATGTCGTTTTGAACCTGACGGCAGGCATGGGCGGCGACATCATTCTGGGCGACGTGGAAAGCCCGCTGCCGCTTGGCCCCGGCACAGATATGGTCGGCGCGACCGAGCGTCTGGTCCATGTCGAAGAGCTTCTGCCCGAGATCTGCACGCTTGACTGCGGCACGATGAATTTCGCCGAAGCCGATTACGTCATGACCAACACGCCCGGCATGCTGCGCGCAATGGCGCGGCGCATTCAGGCCGCAGGCGTGCGCCCCGAGATCGAGGCTTTCGACACCGGCCATCTCTGGCTCGCCAAAACGCTGGTCGACGAGGGGTTGATCGACGATCCGGTGATGATCCAGCTCTGCATGGGCATTCCCTATGGCGCGCCGGCCGATCCCAATTCGCTGATGGCGATGGTCAACAACATCCCCGCCGGCTGGACCTATTCGATGTTCTCGATCGGGCGGATGCAGATGCCCTATGTCGCGCAGGCGGCGCTGGCGGGCGGTCATGTCCGCGTGGGTCTCGAGGATAATATCTGGCTCGATCGCGGGGTTCTGGCCTCGAACGGCGATCTGGTCGACCGCGCGGGCACCATTCTGACCAATATGGGCTGCCGGATCATGACGCCCGCCGAGGTGCGCGAAAAGCTTAAACTGACCCGCCGCTAAAGGACGGGCAAAACAGGGAGAAGCACGATGACCAATTTGACCAGACGCGGCCTTTTGGCCGGAACCGTCGCCGCCACCGCCGCGGGGCTGCTGCTGCCTTACGGCGTAGCCGCCCAAGAGGCGCAGCCCAAAGTCGGCGGCTCGATGCGGATCGGGATGTCGGGGGCGGCGACCTCGGATACGCTTGATCCGGCGCTGTTTTTGTCGGGGCCGGTGATCATCGGCATGCTCGCGGTCTGCAACACGCTGGTCGAGATCGACCATACCGGCAAGGCCGTTCCCGATCTTGCCGAAAGCGTCGAGCCGGATGCGGGCGCGGTGATCTGGACCTTCAAGATCCGCAGCGATGCGACTTTCGGCGACGGCAAGGCCGTGACGGCGAAAGACGTGATCGCCTCGTTCAACCACCATCGCGGCGAGGCCAGCAAATCGGGCGCGAAAGGCCCGCTGGAACAGGTCAAGGACATCCGCGCCGATGGCGATCACACCGTGGTCTTCGAGCTGAATTCGGGCAATGCCGATTTCGCGACCATCACCGCCGATTACCACTATCTCATCATGCCCGCCAACGAAGACGGCACGATGAACTGGCAATCGGGTCTGGGCACGGGCGGCTATACGCTCGAACATCACGATCCGGGCGTGCGGGTCTCGCTGAAGCGGCGCGGCGATTACTTCAAAAAGGACCGCGCATGGTTCGAGACGGTCGAGATCATCGCGATCTCGGACCCGACCGCGCGCCAGAACGCGCTGATGACCGGCGAGGTCGATGTGATCAACGCCCCCGATCTGGCGACGGTCGGTCTGCTCAAACGCCGTCCCGGCATCTCGCTGGTCGAGACCACCGGCACCGCGCATTACACCATGCCGATGCTGACGAACGGCGCGCCGCTCAACGACAACAACGTCCGCCTTGCGCTGAAATATGCGATCAACCGCGAGGAATTCCTCGAAAAGATCCTGCACGGCTACGGCAAGGTCGCCAACGATACCCCGATCACGCCCGCGAACCGCTATTATGCGGCCGATCTGCCGCAGCATAGCTACGACCCCGACAAGGCGAAGTTCCACCTCAAACAGGCGGGGATGGACAGTCTCGACATCGACCTGTCGACCTCGGAAACCGCCTTTACCGGCGCGGTCAATGCGGCGCAGCTCTTCCAGCAATCGGCCAAGGCCTGCGGCATCAACGTCACCGTCAAGCGCGAGCCGGAAGACAATTACTGGACGAATGTCTGGATGAAGAAGCCCTTCTGCATGGGCTACTGGAACGGCCGCCCGACCGAGGACGATATGTTCAGCCTCACTTATGCATCCGGCGCGGAATGGAACGAGAGCTTCTGGGAAAACGAGAAGTTCAACCAGCTTCTGATCACCGCGCGGACCGAGCTCGACGATGCGAAACGCCGCGAGATGTATCACGAGATGCAGGCGATCGTGTCGGAAGACGGCGGCACGATCATTCCGGTCTTCGTCAACTATGTCGACGCCAAGAACGACAAGGTCGCGCATGGGCCGGTGGCGGGAGACCGCTTCTTCGACGGCTGGAAAATTGTGGAACGGTGGTGGGCAGCATGAAAATCGCAGCAATCGGCGGCGGGGTTATCGGCGGGGGATGGATCGCAAGATTCATCCTCGCGGGCCATGACGTGCGAGTCTTCGACCCCCATCCCGAGGCGGCCCGCATCGTCGGCGAGGTCATGGGGAACGCCTCTCGAGCATGGGGCAAGCTTTACCAAGCACCCCTTCCCGAGGCGGGCCGCATCATCTGGTGCGACAGCATCGCCGATGCGGTCAAGGATGCCGATTACATTCAGGAAAGCGTGCCCGAGCGGCTGGATCTCAAACACAAGATCCTGTCCGAGATAGAGGCCGCAGCCCCCGCGGATGCCGTGATCGGCTCGTCGACCTCGGGCTTCAAACCCTCGGAGCTGCGCGAAGGTGCGCGCCATCCCGAACGCATCCTTGTCGCACACCCGTTCAACCCCGTTTATCTTCTGCCGGTGGTCGAGATTGTCGGCGGCAGCGGCGACGGGGCCGATGCGGCGCGGCGTGCGACCGATCTTTTGTCGCAGGTCGGGATGAAACCCGTCTCGATCGCGCGGGAGATCGACGCCCATATCGGCGACCGCCTGCTGGAAGCGGTGTGGCGCGAGGCGCTTTGGCTGGTCAATGACGGCATCGCCACGACCGAGGAAATCGACGACATCATCCGCTTCGGCTTCGGCCTTCGTTGGGCGCAAATGGGCCTGTTCGAGACCTACCGCATCGCGGGCGGCGAGGCGGGGATGAAGCATTTCCTCGCACAATTCGGCCCCGCGCTGAAATGGCCGTGGACGAAACTGATGGATGTGCCCGAGCTCGACGACCGGCTCGTCGGCATGATCGCGGATCAATCGGATGCGCAATCGGGGATGCATTCGATCCGCGAGCTGGAACGCATCCGCGACGACAACCTGATCGGAATTTTCCAAGCGCTCAAGGCCAACAACTGGGGCGCAGGGCAGAACCTTCAGGAGATGGAAAACCGCTTTTATGCCCGCGAGGTTGCTGCGCCCTCGGGCTATCCGCTCCAGCTTCACCGCGCGAGCGTCAGCGGCGAATGGCTTGATTACAACGGACATATGACCGAGTTCCGCTATTTGCAGGTGCTGGGCGATGCGACCGACGCCTTCATGATCCATGTCGGGCTGGACGCCGATTACCGTGCGGGCGGCTTTTCGGCCTATACGGTCGAAAGTCACATCCGCCATCTTGCAGAAGCTTCGGGCGGCGATAGGCTGAAGGTGGAGACCAGACTTTTGGGCTATGATGCCAAAAAGTTCCGCCTGTTCCACAGCATCCTCAGGGAAGATGGAACCATCGTCGCGACAGGAGAACATATGCTATTGCATGTCGATACCAAGGAAGGGCGCGCGGTTGCCATGAGCGGCGACCTCGAGGCGGCTTTCGCGCGGATCGCGGCGCTTGATCTGGCGCTGCCCGCGCCCGAAGCGGCAGGTGCCGGCATTCGCCGCATCGGCCAGAGGGAGGCCGCCGCATGAGTGAGACCCGATCAAGCAGCGCCCTGAAACACATGATTCTGACGCGGCTTGGTATCGGTGTCTTCACGCTGTTCATCATCTCGGTTCTGGTCTTTCTGGCGGTTTCCATGCTGCCGGGAGACATTGCCGAACAGGTCCTCGGGCGGAATGCCACGCCCGAGGCCGTCACCGCTTTCCGCGACGAGCTCGGCCTCGACCAGCCCTTGATCCAACGCTATTTCGGCTGGATCGCGGGGGTGCTTCAGGGCGATTTCGGCAATTCCCTTGCCAATGGCCGGCCGGTTTCGGAACTGCTGGCCGGGCGTCTGGGCAATACGATGTTTCTCGCCGCCTATGCTGCCGTGATCGCGGTGCCGCTGGCGGTGGGGCTGGGCCTTCTGGCCGCTTTGTGGCGTGGCGGCTGGTTCGACCGCATCGTCAATATCCTCAGCCTCAGCGCGATTTCCTTTCCGGAATTCTTCATCGCCTATCTGCTGATGTTCTGGCTGTCGGTCAAACTGGGCTGGTTTCCCTCGATGGCGAGCATCTCGCCCGGCGCGGGCCTCTCCGAGATGCTCTCGCGCACCTTCCTGCCCGCAATCACGCTGGTTCTCGTCGTGACGGCGCATATGATGCGCATGACGCGGGCGGCGGTCGTCAACGTTCTGGGCGCGCCCTATATCGCCATGGCGCGGCTCAAGGGCGTGAGCCCGTGGCGCGTCATTGCCTTCCACGCTTTGCCCAATGCGCTCGCGCCGATCATCAACGTGATCGCACTCAATATCGCGTGGCTCATCACCGGCGTCGTCATCGTCGAAGTGGTTTTCGTTTATCCCGGCATGGGCCAGCTGATGGTCGACAGCGTGACCAACCGCGACATGCCGGTGGTACAGGCCTGCGCGCTGATCTTTGCCGCTGTCTATATCCTGCTCAACCTGCTCGCGGATGTGCTGGCCATCGCCACCAACCCGCGCCTGCTGCATCCGAGGTAAGCCATGTCGATCGCCATTGGTCTTGCCCGCACCATCCGCACCATGCCGCCGACCGCGATTTTCGGCGTGCTGGTCATTCTGGCCTATGCCGTCGTGACGATCTTCGCGCCGCTGATCGCGCCCTATGGCGAGGCCGAAATCGTCGGCGCGCAATTCGAGCCTTGGGAGGGCGCCTTTCCGCTCGGTACCGATTCCCTTGGTCGCGATATGCTCTCGCGCCTGATCTGGGGCGCGAGGAATACCGTCAGCATCGCGCTGATCACTACGGTTCTGGCCTTTGCAATCGGCGCGATTGCGGGACTTCTGGCGGCGGCTCTCGGCGGCTGGTTCGACCTGATCCTATCCCGGATCGTCGATATTCTGATGGCGGTGCCTGCGCTGATCTTTACGCTGCTCGCGCTGTCGGCCTTGGGACCGGGCGTGGTCAATCTGATCCTCGTGATCGCGGTGCTCGATTCAACCCGCGTTTTCCGTCTGGCCCGCGCCACCGCGATGAATGTCATGGTGCTCGATTACGTCGAGGCCGCCAAATTGCGCGGCGAGGGGACCTGGTGGATCATCCGCCGCGAGGTCCTGCCCAATATCGCGGCCCCGCTGATCGCCGAATTCGGGCTGCGCTTCTGCTTTGTCTTCCTGACGATTTCGGCTCTGGCCTTTCTTGGTCTGGGCTTGCCGCCACCGATGGCCGATTGGGGGTCGATGGTGCGGGACAATGCCTCGCTCATTACCTTTGGCGATGTGACGCCTCTGCTGCCCGCAGGCGCGATCGCGCTTTTGACGGTCGCGGTGAACTTTGTCGTCGACTGGATGCTGCACCGCGCTTCGGGTCTGAAGGATTGATGCCATGCTTTTGAAAATCGACGGGCTGAAGATCGAGGCCAAAGGCGAGGCGGGTTGGAACCCGATCCTGCACGGGGTCGGATTGCAGCTCGACCGTGGCGAGGTCATGGGGCTGATCGGGGAATCCGGCGCGGGTAAATCGACGCTCGGTCTGGCGGCGATGGGCTATGCCGCGCCGGGGCTGCGCTTTGCCGGAGGTAAGGTCATGCTCGACGGGGCGGATCTTCTGGCGATGCCCGACCGAGCGCGCCGCGATCTGCGCGGCAAGCGCGTGGCCTATGTCGCGCAATCCGCGGCGGCGAGCTTCAACCCCGCCTGGCGTCTGCTCGAGCAGTTCTGCGAAGGGCCCATGATCCACGGCACCAGCACCCGTCCGCAATCCGAGGCCTTCGCCCGCGAGCTTTACGCCAAGATGCATCTGCCCCATCCCGACCAATTCGGCCTGCGCTTTCCGCATCAGGTATCGGGCGGGCAATTGCAGCGTGCGATGGTTGCGATGGCCATGGCCTGTCGCCCCGATCTGATCATCTTCGACGAGCCGACAACCGCGCTGGACGTGACAACGCAGGTCGGCGTTCTGGCCTCGATCCGCGAGGCGGTACGCGAATTCGGCACGGCCGCGATCTATATCACCCATGATCTCGCCGTGGTTGCACAAATGGCCGACCGGATCAAAGTCATGCGCCACGGCCGCGAGGTCGAGGAGGCACCGACGCGCCAGATGATGGAGGCCCCGCGCGAGGACTATACGCGCTCGCTTTGGGCGGTGCGCGAATTCACACGACCGGCGCGCGCGCTCGACGAAAGCACGGTGCCCACCATCCGCATCTCGGGCGTGACGGCAGCTTACGGTGCGGTCAATGTGCTGGAGGACATCAGCTTCGACATCCCGAAAGGCGCGACCGTCGCGGTCGTCGGCGAATCCGGTTCGGGAAAATCCACGACCGCTCGGGCGATCACCGGCCTTTTGCCGCCGAAAACCGGCACGGTCATGCTCAACGGCGTGACGCTGCCGCCCGCGCTCAAGGACCGCAGCAAAGAGCAGCTGCGCCAGATCCAGATGATCTACCAGATGGCCGATACCGCGCTCAATCCGCGCCAGACCATCCGCCAGATTTTGACGCGCCCCATCGCCTTCTACCGCGGCCTTTCGGGGCGCGCGCTGAACGAGCGGTTGCACGAGCTGATGGAGCAGATCGAGCTTGATCCGGCGAAGTTTCTCGACCGGTTGCCCTCGGAATTGTCGGGGGGCCAAAAGCAAAGGATCGGCATCGCGCGCGCCCTTGCCGCCGAGCCGGAGTTCATCATCTGCGACGAGGTCACCAGCGCGCTCGACCAACTGGTTGCCGAAGGAATCCTGCGCCTTCTCAGCCGCATTCAGGACGAAACCGGCGTCTCCTACATGTTTATCACCCATGATATCGCGACGGTGCGCGCGATTGCCGACGAGGTGGTGGTGATGAAGGGCGGGCGGGTGATGGATCAGGGCGCGAAGGCCACCGTTCTCGATCCCCCGCGCCATCCCTATACGGTCGAGCTGCTGGCCTCGGTCCCCGAGCCGGATCCCGATTGGCTGACCCGCCGCATCGCGCAGGGTGTCCAGTAGGAATGGCCACGATCACCGATCCGCAGACCTTGGCCTTCATCGCCGCGACCGAGGCCGCCTATCCCGCCGATGCGAACGGTGCCAGCGCCGAGGAAAACCGGCGCTATTACAACCAGATGTGCAGCTTGTTCTATCGTGGACGTCCAGAGGGCCTCCCCGTCACGGATCGCGCGATCGCCGGCGTGCGCTGCCGCATCTACGGAGCGGAAACGCCGGTCGTCGTGCTTTACGCCCATGGCGGCGGCTATATCGTCGGCGGGCTCGAAAGCCATGACGACATTTGCGCCGAGATTGCGGATGCCACCGGCCTGCAGGTTGTCGCGGTCGATTATCGTCTCGCGCCGGAATACCGTTTTCCCGCGCAAATCGGCGACGTCGGCGCGGTTTGGGAGGCATTGGACCGCCCCGGCGTGGTCGTGGGCGATAGTGCGGGGGCCTGTCTGGTCGCGGCGCTGTGTCTGGATCTGCGCCAAAGCGGGCGGATGCCTTTGGGACAGGTTCTGATCTACCCCGGACTGGGCGGCGACGGCTCGGCACCATCCTATCACGAGAATGCCGAAGCGCCTTTGCTGCGCAGCAGCGATCTCGCGGGCTATAGCCAAGCGCTTCTGGGTGACCAAATCCCGACCGAGCTTTCCGCCCCTTTGCTGGCCGGTGATCTCGAAGGGCTGGCGCCCGCTTTCATCGTTTCGGCCGATGTCGATCCTTTGCGTGACGACAGCCGCGACTATGCCGCCAAGCTGGCGGCGGCGGGTGTTCCGGTGACCTGGCGCAACGAGGCGCAGCTTCCGCACGGCTATCTGCGCGCGCGCGCCAGTTCCGACCGTGCAAGGCGCAGCTTTGGCGCAATTCTGGTGGCCATTGCGCGATTTTCCGGTGCCGAGCGCTGGTAGCAATCCGCAAAATGGCGCAGAATATGCGGATGCAAAGCCTGTTCTCCTCTCTCCCCGTGCCCCCGCCTTCGGATCCCCCGCATCGCGACCTGACCCGTCCGGCGCATTGGCAGCAGGCCGAGGCCGAACAAGCCCCCGCTTTGGCCCGCGCGGCCGCAGCGCTCGGCGCGCTCGATGCCGCGATCGAGGATGCGCCTTGGCTCTTGCCGCGCCTCGCCTTGATCGAGATCGAGGCGATGCTCGCCGCACAGGGCATCACGCAAAACAGCGAAGATATCGGCCGCGATCTGCTGGCTGCTTGGGGTGGTGCGGATGCCGAGGGGTTGATGCAGGCGCGATGGGCGATGCGTCGCCTCGCGCCCGAACAGGCCGTGGACGAAGCGCCGCTCAAACGGCCGGTGCCCCGAGATCTGCGCAATTTTCTGGGGCTGCACCGCGTCGAGGTCTCGGGTCTCGCCGAGGATCAGGTGCAGCGTCCCGCGGGCGATGATTTCGACGCGGCAAGCAGCGGCTTTCTCAAGGCTTTCGACCGGATCTCTGGGCGTCACCCCCTGACCCGCGCGGCTGCGGCCTTGCCATTCTGGCGCCTCTCCGGCCTCTCGCCGGTCGAGGATGTGATCGAAGGCGCAAGTTTTGCGGCATTGGTGGCCGTGCAGGACCTGCCCTTTCTGGGCTTCGCCCCGCTCGGTCGTCACGGCCGGACCATCTGGCGGCTTGGAGGTACCCCCTCGGAGCGGTTGGCGCATACGCTCGAAGCCTTCCGCGCAGGCGCAAGCGATGCCCGCGCCGAGCTGCGCAGGCTGCGGCACTGGCGGGCGGAATCTTTGAGAGCTGTGGCGCGGATGAAGGGCGAAACCCCCGCCCGCATGATCGAGGCCGCGCTTTTGCGGCCATTGGTCGGCACCGAGGATATCGAGCGGGCTTTGGGCATCTCGCGCGATAGCGCCGAACGCGGTTTGGCGCGGCTGCAAGAGATGGGGATCTTGCGCGAGATTACCGGCCGCGGCCGCTTCCGCCTATGGACCGCGGGCCGCTGAGGCAAGCCGCGCGGGTTAGCGCGGCTTGATCTTTTTGACCAGACGCGAGGCCGCCCGCAGCGGTGCCGACACGCGCCACGACGTGCTGCCATAAAGCGCGGCAACGGTATGTTCGAGCTGGGCCAGAGTTTTGGCGTCGATTTGGCCACGCTCCCGCAATGCGTCGCGTTCGGCCGTCAGCGCTATGGATTTGACGCTTTGCTGATCCAGACGGAACTCATGTGATTCAATCACCGATTGCAGCGCGGCCGTGCGCTTTTCATAATCGGCACGCAACTCCGACAGGGCTTGCTCGCGTTCCTCCAAGTCGCGATCAAGCGCTTCCTTTTGTTGCTGCAGAGCCTCGTTTCGGGCGGTCAAATCACCAAGGCTTTGGACCAGCCTGTCACGCTCGGCTGCCAGATCCGCATGGGCCTGACGGGCGAGCTTTCCTGCCGAGAACAGGCCCTGTGCATTCTCTGCCAGGCCCGCGACATTGGCCGACGCCTCACGGACTTTTTCGTTAATCGCATCAAGCACCGCATAATCAGACGCCTGCTCGCCCTCAGTGACCCAGCGCTCGAGCACGGCGTAAACCGTCGCGACCCAATCGGGCAAAGGCTCTGACGCGGGGGTCGAGAAATGGCGCAACTCGCCGGTCAGGAAGTCGTCCAATTCCGGTGCCGCCTCTTGCAGATCGCGCGGCCAGTCAAAACCGAGCCCGTCCGAAATCTTGCCGACTGTGACGCGCCAGTCGTCGAGCACCTCGTCGAAATTGGTAAAGACCCGCGCCATGCCGCGTGAATCGGCTTCGGCATCAAGCACATGGCGCAACCACAGGATCTGGCTGTATTCCGGATCATAGTCCCACCACCGTTGCAACGAGCGCGCGACATCCATCGGATGACGATGCGTATGCACGACAAGCGGCGTGATCCCCGCGGCTTCAAGCGCAGGAAGCCAAAAGGGCAGGAGGCGGCAAATACGCGGATCCTTGAGGAAAAAGAGCGAAGACTGCCCGAATTCGCGTTCGATATCGATTTTCGCGCGCTCGCCGAATTGCGTCAGCCCTTCGCTTTGCAACCATTCGCGCGGCAGATTGCGGCAATCCCACCAGCTCGTATTTGCAGCGGCGAGCAAATCCTCATTCAGTTGCGTGACGATATTGGATTCGAAAAAGCCTTTGGCATTCATTTCGGTACCGGCGGCGAGATCGCCTGGTGCATCCGCACCCATTAAGCCCATGACCCCTGAAAGGGCCGAAGTGCCCGAGCGATGCATGCCCAGCATCAGCAAAACGCGTCTTCCGCTTATGGCTTGGGGTGCTTGATCGGTATGGCCGCTCATCTGTCTCACTTTCACGCCCAAGCATCGGACCAGAAAGGGCTTTCACCCCGGGTCTTAGGCAAATCGTATAAATACCATTATTCTCAGTCTCTTACGCATATAACGAAATTGTTACCATTGCGTCAAACAATGTTTAGCCGCCCCGAGAAGGGGCGGCTAACGAACAGAAAAGAATTCGAATGAAGCGGAAAGTGTCGCATTAATGCGGCAGCAGGTGAGCGCGAGATTGCCCGATCAGACCCGAACGATTGCGGGCTTGAAGCGGTAGCCGTCCCAAATCGCCTTGTAAATCTTGCGCTTGAGCTCTGAGGAGACCTGACCTGCTCGCATCTGCCCGCGCACGTTTCTGGCAAAGGACAAGACCCCCATCAGGCCGCGCTCGCGCCGGTGATAAGAGGCCTCGTTGCGCGCGCCATAGGCGAATTTCCAGACGTTCTTGTCGGTAATCAGGCTGAAGTTGACGCCTTTGTTTTCGGGCGTGTCGTGAATGACGCGGCTGTCTGGGACAAAAATGCCGGGGTAGGATCGCGCAATCCGGCGCGTATATTCGGCGTCGTCGAACCAGATGAAATAATCGGCGATCGGCAATCCGTGATCGGCAACTGCCCATCGCGGGATCAGAACGGAAACGAAAGAGCAGGAGACAACCAGAGTATAAAGCGTCTCGCGGCTTAGAAAGCGCGGCCAATCCCATACCGGCGCGGGGACATTCATCTCGCAAAGCGAGCCGTCGATCCATTCGACGCGCGAACAGGCAAAGCTCGGGCGCCATTGATAGCGCGCCTCGAAATCACGGATGCCGTTCAGAAGTTCTTCGAGCGCATCCGGTTCGGGATAGGCATCATCATCGGAAATCCACAGATAATGCGCGCCCTCCGCATAGGCGATCTTCATGCCCTCGTGGAAACCACCGGCTCCGCCGACGTTTTTGGGCAGTTTGATATACCGCACCTCGGGCATGTTTTTGGCGGCGACCACTTGCTCTGTATCATCGGTCGAGGCGTTGTCGACGACATAGATCGTATCCGCGCGCCGGGTCTGAAGCGCCAGAGCATCCAACACGCGGGCGAGCTTGTCCGACCGGTTATAGGTTACGATCACGGCAGCAACTTGGCTGAGCATGGTCATAGGCTGGGCTCCATTCCTTCGGCGACGGCTTGATAAATCGGCATGAGAACTTCTTTCGCGGTCGGATCCGCGGCGAGTTGCCGGTAACGGCGATGAAGCGCTTCCTGCATTTTCATGATGAAATTCCCGTCACGCCAAAGCCGCTCGACCGCCGCGGCGCTGTCTCGGATCGAAGCTGTGGGCTCGAGGCCGACCATCAGCTCCGGCGGGATGATTTCGGCCTGGCCACCAACATCGGTGCTGACCGGAATACAGCCGTGCTGGATCGCCTCGTAACAGACCAGTGCGAGCCCTTCGTTGTTGGAGGGCAGCAAAAGGATGTCGCTTGCATCCATCAGGGCCGGCACATCGACATTCGCAGGCAGAAACTCAATCACGCCCTGCAGGCCGAGCCGGCGTACGAGAGCCTCTGTCGCGGGTCGCATCACCCCTTCGCCGACCATTTTGACGCGCAAATCAACGCCGTTCTTGCGCGCCCATTTCACAAGAGTCTTCACGGTATAGACAACGACAAGTGGGCGTTTTTGATATTGGTACCGCCCGATATAGGCGATGTTGAGGACCTTTTTTCCTGCCTCCATCGTGACCGGCGGCAGGGTGATTTCTTCTTCGCTGCGCGTGAGCATCCGCCCCAGAAGCACCTTGTCGCGGTGATGGAAGCGGGTGTCGAAGAAGGTTTTCAACTGGTTGCTGATCACATGCTGGAAATCGATATAATTCGTCCAAACACCTGAAATTCTTGGATATCCACCGTCATTATATTCGACGATATGGGTGGAATCGATCACCGTGATCTGCGGGATCGTTGCACGGATATGTGCAAGTGCCGCATAGATAGGCGTGCAGTGGTGGATGTGGATCAGACGGATGTTTTCCTGCTCGATCAATTTGACCAGAAAGCGGGGCCAGAGATGGTGGGGCAAGAACCGGTCGACGCGGATGAACTGCACGTCGGGGTGATTGGGCAGGCGATCGGCCAAGCGCTGTAGCGCCGGAACAGAGGCGACGACGATCACCCTCAGACCGGCTTCGAGGGCCCAGTTCACCGTATCGAAGGCAAGCTTTTCGGCGCCGCCGACTTCGAGCCAATGGAAGCCGACCAGAACGGCGGGGCGCTGGTCCGACGCAGGGCGCTCCTCGACCGGAAGCAAGCCAGGGCAATAGGCGAGCGACCTCCAACTGTGCCGCTCAGACGACTTATTCCAGCGCCGCATCTCGACCGCATAACGGATCTTTTCGTACAAGAGAGGCGAGGCGCGATAGATCCACTTGATGCGACCGGCAGGGGCCCAATTGTCACCGTCAAAGGCCAGTTCGCCCTTGGTCGGCGGCGGCGGAATATCGAGAGAAACCGATGCTTTCGGTGCATGTTCATAGGGTTCGGGGAACGACATCTTGCCGAGAAAAGCCGCGCGGAACACCTCCGGCTGAATGGTCTGCTCTCCTTCATGCACATGAGGATGTGCGTACCGCGGGTCGCGGCCTTCGTTCAGGAAGAGCGACAGCTTGCGATCGTCGAAAAGCCGCTGGTAGATCGCTTTGGCCTCGGTCAGCTCCCGTTCGAAATGCTCGCGTTCAAGCAAAAGAGGCTGCGGTTTCGGCGCACGGGTCTTCACGAAGGTATCCTTTCTCGGGACCAAATACACAACATTCGTTTAGTGGGGTAGACATCAGACATAAAGGCTAAAACTCGGTGCCCGAAGGTCACTTTTCGACAGCTTCGCCTGATTTCGCGCAGAAAATATCACGAGTGGCATCTTCCAGCCCATCACGGAAACGTGTAGCTGGAATGTGAAACCGCGCTTAGGTTAAACCAACATAAATCTGGGCGTATCGGCTGAGCGGAGGTGCAACATGCATAATGTCAAAATCAATCCTGCCATCAGGAACTTGCTTGAATCGCGCCATATCTTCCCGAAGGTCGGCGGCGAGACGTCATCCTTCGACCGCATAGAACGCATCATATTCGACGAGAAACTCAAGGTCTCGGATTTCACGTTGCATTTCGTGCGCGAGGGGCGGCTGATGATCCTCGGATCGCTAGGTTACATGAGTTACGCCCATTCGCCGATCCATCGTTTTTCTACCGGCGCCTTCTGCTCGATTGCATCCGATCTCAAAATGATGCGGGCCAATCATCCGCATGAGCGCGTATCGACCCATCCGCTCAGCTTTGGTCCCTATTACATCGGCCTTGCGCGCGAGCTGGGGGCCAAGTCGACCAAGATCGCGTCCCGTTACAACGGAATGCCGGGGCCTGCAAAGATCCAAAACGACGTCTGGATTGCCGCGGACGTCACGATCGCAGGCGATATTACCATTGGAACGGGTGCAGTTATCGCGGGTGGGGCCGTCGTCACCAAAGACGTTCCGCCCTATGCGATCGTCGGCGGCGTTCCTGCCAAAGTGATCAAATACCGCTTCCCGCCGGAGTTGATCGCCCGCCTTTTGGCGACCGAATGGTGGAACTATCCGCTCGAGGTTCTTGCCGAGTTCAGCTTTGACGATCCCGAGGCATTTTGCACTGCCTTCGAGAGAAGAAAATCCGAATTCAAAAAGAAAGAGCCACGCTGGTTTGTCGCAAAAGATATCATGGCTCTTGCCTGAAACGGCGTTGAAGAATGACGGAAAACAGTCATGCTTCCGTCATTCTTGAAGGTTTGAATATCCCCTGATCCAGGCATGGGCATCATCGGAAAGCTTCGAGTTCAGCAGATAGGTCTTCAAACGGGGCAGACAATCATTCGAAGCGTCAAGTTCGGTAACAGCCCTGACCCTGCCGAAATCGGCCGGATCATCAAAGAAATGATCATTTTGGGACAGACGCCTGATTATTTTCAGAGAGTCTTGATAATGTTCCACCAAAATTTCACGATTCTTGGTGCCAAACATTTCCACATCCGCCTCGGGCATATGTGGCACTTTTTTGATCCCGCCGATCAAATTGTGAACAAGCTCGAGTGCTTGGTTTCTCGGGAGCTCGACCAAGGCACGCCGCCCGACTTCCGCGAATGCGGAGGGGATGGACGGGTTGAAGTCACCGGGATCAACAAGGCCGGAAGGGAAGGAAATGCCGGAATTTTTGACAAAGTCCTGAACGACCCCGCCTTTTTTGATAAAGCTGTCAAAGTTGCGGACAACCACGCGCGCTTTGGGGAAATGCTCCAACCAGGTTTCGACCATTTTGCCATGTTGGACATGCGCGGACGACGAATAGTGGTTAAAGCCCTCACCGCGAAGTGGTCGAATTTTCTCGCCGAACTTCAACCTTTGGCGGTGCCATGACGAGAGATAGTTGTCCGGACGCCGCAGATTCGCATAAATCGTGACATCGTGATGCGCGAGCCGGTTGGCCAGCCGCGCGATGGATTTCTGTTGCTCGGTATGGCTGAAGAGCGCGAAGACCTCGGAGCAAATCAACAAAGCTTTTGGTTCAAGCGCTTTGATCTGGTTCTCGATCATCTCGAACATTTGAAAGCCGGATGGAACCTTTTCGTAGTAATGCGGAACGCCGTGGGAATCTTCTTCGGTTTTCAGAACCAAGGCCAACGCATTATGCGGCTCGGTCACGTTCAGCTTGTCGCTGATCCAATCGAAATCGCGCCCGTTCCGGAGCGCCGCCATATTATGTGCAACGCCCTGACTTTCGACCGACGGATAAAGGATTCCCGCCTTCAGCAGGGCGTGAAAGTTACGCGATAGAAAACGCTGAAGCGAAGTCGAGCCAGTTTTGAAATGCCCGATAAAGAGGATGACCTTCATGATGAAACCAAGCCGGCAAAAGCCGCCTTTTCCCTTTCTTATAGCGGGTTTACGTTGAAGGCAGGCATTTTCTTGCCTTCATTCAATGCATTCAACCACGCCCGACCGCAGTCCAAAGCCTCGCGGATTGTCACATCCATATCGAGATAACGATAGGTTCCGAGCCGGCCAACAAAGGTCACCTTTTCTTCCTTTTGGGCCAAGGCGACATAATCAGCCAGCATAGTTTTTTCGGCGACCTGCCTGATGGGGTAATAGGGAATGTCGTCCGGTCCGCAGGCCCGTGAAAACTCGCGGTAGAGCACCGAGCCTTCATGGCTTTCCCAAGGAGAGAAATGTTTGTGTTCGGTGATGCGGGTGTATGGGGTCGCCACATCTCCGTAATTCATGACCGCACAGCCTTGATAATCTCCGTCGAATTCAAAGCGCTCGAAATCCAAGGTACGATAGCCAAGGCGACCCAATTCGTAATCGAACCATCCATCAATCGGGCCGGAATAGAAAACATGATCGTAGCTGTCGATTTCATCCCGGGCGACACGCGTGTTCAGGCTCAATTCGATATTGGGATGATCGAGAATTGCGGCGATCATCGCGGTATAGCCGTTTTCAGGCATGCCTTGAAACTGATGGAAGAAATAATTGTCGTCGTAATTGAACCGGACCGGCAACCGCTTGAGGATGGAGGCCGGCAGTTCGCTCGGGGAACATCCCCATTGTTTGATCGTGTAGCCTTTGAAAAAGGCCTCGTAGAGTTCGGGGCCGACGAAGCGAAGGGCTTGCTCTTCGAAGGTTTGCGGATCGGTGATCGATGTATCGGCTTTTTGCTCGAGGAAAAGCCGCGCCTCGTCGGGACGCAAAGTCTGGCCGAAAAACTGGTTGATTGTATGGAGGTTCACCGGCAGCGAGTAGACGGCCCCCTGAGAGGTGGTCTTAACGCGGTTCTTGTAGGGCAGGAACGTCTCGAAACGGTTCACATAATCCCAGACCTCGGCGTCATCGGTATGGAAGATATGGGGGCCGTAAACATGCACCATGACGCCGGTCGCAGCATCACGTTCGGTGTGGCAGTTGCCGCCGATATGGGGACGGCTGTCGGCGATGCTCACGCGGTGGCCGGCCTCCGCCAACATGCGGCCGATCACCGCGCCCGAGAGGCCCGCTCCGACCATCAAGCAATGCTTAGACATGATTACTCCCGCCTTACGTCTCAATGATTTATAGTGCTATCGCGCAAAGCGGGGCGGTTTACAATGCGCCGGAACCTGCATTTTTGTATCTGTTGCGCAAGGTTCCGGTCAAATCGCGCAGACCGATCTGGCCCTTTGCGACCATGCGCGCAAGGCGCAAGGGGTTGGCCGCGGTCACGTCGCTGCGCCCGATGTTGAGGATGGTGCGATGCGTGACCTCGGGACCGGAAAACTGCTCGCGCATCAGGTCGCCCATGACATAAGCGCTGAAAATACGCTCGGCGAGAAAGCCGATATAGCGCCGCTGATAGGCCGAACGCCCCTCGGGCTGCCGGCGCCGGTGCACGGCGGCAAGCAGCGGGAACAGCAGCGCGCTGTAGTGATCGAAAATATCGCGGCGCATGATGAAAATATTTCCGATAATCAATCTGTTGCCACCAAGGGACCGCTCAAAATCCGGTCTGAAATCCGGGCGCATTTCTGCAATCAGATCGCGCAGGAGGGCCAGATCGCCAGCGTCGTGGCAATGGGCATATTGGGTCTCGACCGAACGCCGCATACGGATCGGTCGCGGTGCAACCACCGCGCCGAGACTATCCGAGGCAAGGCTCCGATCCGCTTCGGCCATATAATTCGCGGCATCGAAGTCCATGACGAAACGCTCGGGGTGGCGCGTGTCCTGCGGCACCGGCGAAAGATCCAACAGGCGGCGATAATGCATCAGCCCGATCGTGCTCGCGTCGCGGTTGTTCTTCCACGCCCAAAAATGCGCCGTCAGTTCGCAATATTCCGGATTGAGATGCGAGATATTCTCGCCTGTCGCGTCTCCGGGCATCCCCGCCAACGGCGTTTCGGCGGCGACGCGGCCGACGTGGATCGGCTGCAGGGTCGCGCTCGCGATCCGCGGACTTTCCTTGTGATAGGCCAGATAGACACGCGCACCCGACGACGCCGGCACATCCTGCTGCGCCGGCAAAGCGACCGAAACCACGGGGTCTGGGTAGGGCGGAGAGATCATGGCAAACAAGGCGGGACTTTGAATGAAACCAAAGAGCCCCTTGCCGCCGGACAGCTTGCGACATGCCTTTGCGACAAATGACTCTGTACAATTTTAACAAATGCGGGTTCCGCAGCGAAAAAACAATCCCTCGCTTAACCAATTGTTATCACTCTGTTCGTTTCGGCGCTCCGCCTCTTAGGGTTGTGCGGAGCTGCGCACCGGGGTGACGCTTATGCTTTAAGGCGGGATTTCACTGCAATTCCCGCAAAGTATCGCCTCTGACCCCAACGAAAGAATGGTGCCACCCGTCAGTCCCTATACCTCCGCGACTCGGCGGGAAAGGGCATGCGCGGGGTGATCAAAACATCGTGTTGCCGTTCGCGGCTTCTTCGGGCACGTCCTGAATCACGTCCCAATGTTCGACAATTTTGCCGTTCTCGACGCGAAAGATATCGACCACGGCCTGTCCGCGATCCCCGGCACCGTTGGTCGAGTGGACATGGAGCCATACCAGATCGCCGCTCGCGACCGAGCGGACGATCTCGTTACGGGCCTCGGGGTTCTCCGCGAAATAGCCGGTAAAATAATCGACGAAGGGATCTTTGCCGTCGGGCACATAGGGATTGTGCTGGATGTAGCCGTCAGCCACGACCGAAGCCGCACTGGTGTCGTGCTTGTTGAAGAAACTATCGTAAAAGCCGCGCACCAGCTCTTCGTTGCCGGCCTCGGTGGCGGTGTCGCGCTCTTGCGCGAAGGCGAGCGGGGCGTGGATTGCCAGCGCCATGCCGAGAACGGCGGCCTTGATGGTTTTGCTCATATTGTTCTCCTGCAGATATCGCCGAAAGCGCAGGCAGGGCCTGCGGCACCCTCATTGACCAGACCGGAGCAGGGTTATTTGCTCAATTGACCTAGGAGCTGTTGAGGATGCAAGGCGTCCAAAGGGGATGCAAGCGGCCGTCCCTTGCCGCCTGATCACTCTGTCTGAACTCTCCGCGAGGGCATGCATCGGCGGCGCGCGTTAAGGCCAACGCCTCCCAAGGCGCTGGCGTGGCCGGCTTATTCGACCTTGGGCACGGGGCGCGGCGCACCATTGGCGTCGATGGCGACGAAGGTGAAGGTCGCTTCGGTGACCTTTTCGCTGTCGTCGGATTCACGCGCGCGCCGCCATGCCTCGACATGGATCTGCATCGAACTGCGGCCGACATGCGTCAGCTCCGCAAACAACGAGACCTCGTCGCCGACCTTGACGGGGCGGTGGAACTTCATCCCCTCGACAGCGATCGTCGCGCTCCGCCCGCGCGAGGCCAAAGCGGCGACGCTGCCTGCCGCAAGGTCCATCTGACTCATCAGCCAACCGCCGAAAATATCACCGGCGGGATTGGTGTCGGCGGGCATGGCTATCGTGCGGATCGTCGGATTGACGCGCGCGCATTCGCTGGAATCAGTCATGGAAATCGGCCTTTTGAAACTGGAACAAGGATCGGTCTTTGAAAGGCACAGCAAAGCGCCCGTCCGGACCGACCCGATTCCCTCTCTATCTGCCGGAAGGGCTGACGACTTGGCAACCGCCAAGACGCGGCAACGCGGGCCGACGCGCGACCAAATCCCTGTGCGAGACCTAGAAAGCGGCCATCAGACGCCCCGAAGCCGCGCCGCGTTGCGGGCCATCCGCTGTGGGGGCCGAGGCGCGCATCAGATCGTCGCGCAGGCGCTTGCCCTGCGCCCAAGGTCCGAAACCCGACGCGACATTCACATGGCCCGCATGGCCGAGGTCGACCAGCTCAGACCCCCACGCCCGCGCCAGATGCGCCGCACGGTCAAAGCCCATCCAGGGGTCGTTGCGGCTGGCGACGACACAGGTCGGCACCGGCAGCACCCGTTCGGCCAAGGGTGCGAAAGCATCGATGCGCGCCGCACCGGCGGGCTCGGCGGGGGCGACCAGAAGCGCTGCGCGGATGCGCAGCTGCGGCCAAAGCCCGAGGATGCGCGCGACCAGAACCGCGCCCAAGGAATGGCCGACAAGGATGGAATCGGGGTGGCGCAGCACCATTCCGGCAAGCTCGGCCTCCCACAGGGCGGGCTTCGGCCGCTCGGGCGCGGGCAGGTCCACCATCACCGCATGCGGGTCGCTCAGCGCCCACCAATGTTGCCAATGCGGGTCGGGAGAGCCGTCGAGGCCCGGAACGATCAGCGTCTTGGTCATCGAAATCTCCTTTCCTGATCACTAAATCTAGCACAAAGGTCGTGTTTTGCGGCACTAAAGATCGCGACAATTAGAGAAGATCTTGCTCTTTCGCCGCCCGCTTGTG
Organism: Paracoccus cavernae; assembly: GCF_042430175.1. NCBI lineage: Bacteria > Pseudomonadati > Pseudomonadota > Alphaproteobacteria > Rhodobacterales > Paracoccaceae > Paracoccus > Paracoccus cavernae. The sequence continues at coordinate 168,495 of NZ_JBHMDZ010000048.1, forward strand.
GATGAGCCTGCCTGCAAGCTCCGACAACCGCGCCATTCGGGGTCGCATGCGCGTGAAAACCGCGGTCGGTCCGCGGAATCCTTGCAAAATCCATGTCGGAGTTTGCGCGCTCCACGTTTACACTCGGCAGGGTTCGACCCTCGCGGAGCAGCTCATGAGCACCACCAAGCCCGCCCTTTCATCAGGGCTTTTCACCGCTTTCCGCCTGAAACCCGGCGATAACCTGACCGAGGGCCTGCGCGCCGCCTTTGCCGCCTCGGGTCTTGAGGCGATGAGCGTCGTGACCTGTGTCGGCAGCCTCACGCGGGTCCTGATCCGCCATGCCAACCGCCCCGACGGCACGCTCTATTCCGGCCATTTCGAGATCACCTCTCTCGTCGGCACGATCGATGCCGCAGGCGAGCATCTGCATCTGACGATCAGCGACGGCGACGGGCGGGTTTTCGGCGGCCACCTTTTGCCCGAAGGCTCGGCCGTCTATACGACCGCAGAAATCGTGGCGCTCGCGCTGCCGGAGATGCGTTTCAGCCGTGAACCCTGCGCCGATTCAGGTTACGACGAGCTTGTGATCACAAACCGCATCGGAGATTAACCCTCATGACTTCGACCCTTTCGACACGGGTTCTTCTGCTGATCGCGATCGGCATCGCGGTGAATATGGCCTTGGGCCAGATCGCTCAGGCAATCAAACTGCCGATTTTTCTCGATTCGCTCGGGACCATGGTTGTCGCTGTCATGGCGGGGCCTTGGGCTGGCCTTTTGACCGGAGTCGTGACCAATCTTCTCTGGGGCCTGATCCTGTCGCCGACCGCGGCGGCATTCGCGCCGGTCGCAGGCGTGATCGGGCTGGTTGCGGGTCTTCTGGCGCGGGCGGGCCTGTTCAGGGGGCCCGTTCTGGCCGCGATTTCCGGTGTAATCATTGCGGTTGCACTCTCGTTTGTCGCTGTGCCGATCCGAGTCTGGCTCTTTGGGGGCGTGACCGGCAGCGGCGCGGATTTCCTGACCGGATGGCTTTTGCAGACCGGACGCGACCTCTTCAGCTCGACGCTGGCGACGGTAGTGACGAGCAATCTCGCCGACAAGATCGCGACCGCACTGCTGGCCTGGGCGATCCTGCGCGGCCTGCCGTCGCGTGCGGTAAGCGACTGGCCCTTCCTCCGCCACAGCCGGAAAGCCGGATGAGCGTAGGGGCGCGGCCTGACAGCGGGCTGCTCTTCCGACTCCATCCCGTGACGCGGCTGGCGATGATCCTGCCCGTGCTCGCGATGCTGCCCTTTGCGGGGGTGCTGCCGCTTGCAGTGGTCGCGTTGGCCTTTCTGGTTTGGGGCATGGCGGCAGGGATCGGCGGCCCGATGGCACGGCGCATGGCGCTTGTCCTGTTGCCGGTCGCCCTTGCGCTGGCCGCTGTCCACGGCTTTCTGCTGCCGCGCGGGACCGGCATCGCGACCGGTTTTCATGAGGTGTTGCTCTATCCCGAAGGGCTGGCGCACGGTGGGCTGATCCTTGCCCGATTGGCGGCACTTCTGGCGGCGGGCCTGCTGGTCGTCACCGCGACGCCGCCCGGCGCGCTGGCCGACGGGCTCGAGGACAAGGGCCTGCCGCCCGCCGCCGCCTATCTGCTGACCGCCCCCCTCGGCCTCGCCCAAAGTCTCGCGCTCGAAGCGGGCGTGATCCGCGATGCCCTGCAGGTCCGCGGCATGCCGCTGGCCGGATCACCACTGGCACGGCTCCGCGTCGTTGGCGCAATCACACTGGCGCTGGTCAGGGTCCAATTGCTCGAAGCGGCCCCGCGCGCCCTCGCGCTCGAGGCACGCGGCTTTCGCGCCTTGCCGAGCCGGAGCCTCCTCGAGCCGCCCGCCGATAGTGTCGTCCAAGCGCGCGCCCGTTGGGGATTTGTGGCGCTTTCGGTCCTGATCCTTGTGGCCGGAGTCGCCGGATGGGCCTGACGATCGAGGCTGCGGGATTTACATGGCCGAGCGGCCTGCGCCTGTTTGACGGGCTCGATCTGGCCCAACCGGAAGGCGACCGGATCGTCATCACCGGTGGGAATGGCGCGGGGAAATCGACGCTTGCGCGGCTGATCGCGGGGCAGGCTGCGCCGGATCGCGGGCGGGTGCTTTGGCATGGGAGGGCGTGGTCCGACATGACCCGCGCCGAGCGGGCCGCCACAGTCCAGCTCGTCGGCCAAAGGCCCGATCTTTTGCTGTCCGGCCGCGCGGCAAGCCTTGCCGGCGAGATCGCCTTCGGCCCCGAAAACCTCGGCCTGCCGCGCTCCGAGATTGCCGCGCGGCTCGAGGCGGCCCAATCCGCGATGGGCCTCTCGCATCTGGCCCACCGCGATCCGCGCCAGCTTTCGGGAGGCGAGGCGCAACGTCTGGCAATCGCCTCGGCCCTCGCGATGCGGCCCGCGCTGTTGGTGCTGGACGAAGCTTTGACCGATCTCGACCGGCAATCGCGCGACGGGTTGGCCGATAGGTTGCTGGCCTTCGACCCCGCGATGACGGTGATTGCGCTTGATGTGGCCGCAGAGCATTGGCTGGCGCAGGGCTTTCGCCATGCCGCCGAACTTGCGGGCGGGCGGCTGCATCCGCCCACGCCGACAATTCGCCCCACAAGGGCCATCGCGCCAATCGGGACTGGCAGCCCGTCAGCCGCGCCGCTCGTCACGATCCGCGATCTCGGCTTTGCCCATCCAGAAAGCGCTCCGCTTTTCACCGCGCTTGACCTGAGCCTGCCTGCAGCTGCCGCGATTGCGGTTACGGGGCCGAACGGGGCGGGCAAAAGCAGCCTGATGCGGCTGATTGCCGGTCTGATGAGGCCCTCGGCAGGAGAGATTTCGGTGGCAGGCCTGCCCGTGGGGGCAACCAAGCCGCGCGCTTTGGCCGCGAAGCTGGGCATGGTCTTCCAAAATGCCGACCGCCAATTCGTCACCGCCTCGCTTCTGGCCGAGGCTGCTCTGGCACCACGTCTGCACGGGCAGAAAGATCCGGCGCGTGCAGCGCTAGACGCGCTGGCTGCGGTCGGGTTGCAGGAAAGCGCGGCGAGGCATCCGCTCGATCTCGACAATGGCGGGCGTCGTCTGGCGGCAGTGGCCGCGGCGATCGCGCATCAGCCGGCGCTTGTCATCCTTGACGAGACCCAACGCGGCCTCGACCCCGATCACCGCGCGCGGCTCGAAAGCGTGATTGCAGCGATCCGCAAGCGGAGCGGTACGGTTCTTTTCGTTTGCCATGACGAGGAATTCGTCGCCCGCAATGCCACGCATCGCCTTGCGGTCGCGGCGGGTTCGGCCGTTCTCTGCCCGCCCGACAAGGCGCAACCGGCGGGCGGGCTGGACGCCTTGCGACCGATTTAGCACAATGCGGGCGGCCGTTTTGGCGGCACAACGGGTTCATGTATCGCCTGACCGCGATCATCGGAGGGGGCGATTCCATGTCGGTTAACGAAACAATTTGTCTGGTCGGTTGGGGGGCTATCGGCACGCGTCTGGCACAGCTTTTGCGCCAGACCGGCGCGCCGGTGCGGATCGCGGCAGTCGCCGTGCGCGACGCACAAACCCCGCGCGACGGCCTGCCCGAGGGCGTCGCTCTGATCGACAGTCCCGAGGCTTTGGCTGCAACCGGCGCCAGCCTCGTCGTCGAAGCCGCAGGGCGCGGCAGTGTCGGCATTTGGGGCCGTGCGGCCTTTGCGGCGGAAATGGATTACGCGGTCTCGTCAACCTCGGCTTTCGTGGACGAAGCACTTTTGGCCGAGCTGCTGTCCCTTGCCCGAGCAAAAGGCCGTCAATTGCTCATCCCGCCGGGTGCCTTGGGCGGGATCGATGCGCTGGCAGCGGCGGGACGTCTGCCGATCGCCTCGGTCGAGCACCGCATCGTCAAACCCGCTCAGGCCTGGAAGGGGACGCCGGCGGCGGATCTTGTCGATCTCGATGCGCTGAGCGGTCCGACCGTCTTTTTCTCGGCCAGCGCGCGCGAGGCGGCCGATGCTTTCCCGCAAAACGCCAATGTCGCGGTGATCACGGCACTGGCCGGAATCGGGCTGGACCGGACGCGGATCTCGCTGGTTGCCGATCCCGATGCCATGCTCAACCGCCACGAAATCCGCGCCGAGGGCGATTTCGGCAAAATGGATCTCACCTTTGAAAACCGCCCGCTCGCGACCAATCCAAAATCATCCGAGATGACCGCGCTCAATCTGGCGCGGCTGATCGAGAGCCGCGTCAATCCTTTGGTTTTGTGACGAAAAGGCCGCGCCGAAAGGGATCTCCCCTCGGCGCGGCCCGATGTTTCCAAGCGCGGCTTATTGCGCTTGGGTGATCGCTTTAGCCGCAGCCCGCGCCGCCGCATGAACCGCGACCAGAAGCGGGGCTTCGAATTGCGGCTGAAGGCGCACGGCCGAGGCGGAAAGCGGACCGCCTCCCATGATCACGGCCGATGCACCATCCTTTGCGACCGACTCGGTAACGGCGGCGGCAAGAGCCGCATCCAAAGCCTCGGCCTGTTCGACCAGCACTTTCGGATCGCCCTCGGTCACACGGGTGCCGCGATATTGTGCCTCGTAGCCGAGCGAGGCGGCCTTTTCGCGAAAGCTCTCGATCAGCGCGGGATCGGGCGTGACCGTGACGATGCCGAAGGGGCGACCGTCGCGGGCGGCCTCGTGAAAGACCTCTTCGCCGATGCCGAAGACCGGCACATCGACCGCCTTGCGCAATTCGGCCAGACCCGGGTCGCTGAAGGCCGAGACGATGATCGCGCCGACACGGGGGTCGGCCGCGGCCTCGCGCCCGATCGCCACAACGCCGGATGCCGCCGCCGCCATATCCTGCGGCGTGGTCAAAAGCGCGGGCGCGCCGGTATTCGAGCGTCCCTCGACCACGGCGGCATCTGCCGCCGCGATCTGTGCCAACCCGGTCATGGATTGGGTGGCGGCCTCGTTGGAGTTGGGGTTGATAAGGACGATCACCCGTCCTCCATCCGCGTTCTGGTTGGCCATTGCCGTGCCTATCGTGCCGATTGTCAGGCCCGCGACGATGGCGCAAGCCGTCGCCAGTAGCCAGCGCCGCGACGGCGCGTTCGGGGAAAACGCCATGGCTCAGTTCTCCATGAAGCGCTTGGCGCTCGGCAGTTTGTGCATGAGCACATAGTAGAGGATGCCCGAGGGCAGCAGGCTGGCGTACCACGAGATCCCCGAGAAGATCAGCGCCGCGGCGATACCGGCAGCCATGGCGATCATCGCGGCCATATTGACGCCCTGATAGGGCCCCTCGGGATCATAGAGTTTCTCGAGGTTGAGCGTCTGTTTGCGGATGAAGAAGTAATCCACGATCAGGATGGCGAAGATCGGGCCGAGGAAAGCCGAATAGGTGCGGATGAACAGGTTCAGCCCGGCGGCGGATTCGTCCTTGACCAGCTCCCAAGGGAAGGTTGCGAAGGCCAGAAGACCGACCAGAACCGCCGAGGTTTTGAACTTGAGCTTGAAGATGTCCATCAGCGCATAGGCCGGCGGCACGACGTTGTTGAGGATGTTCGTGGTCACCTGCGCAAAGGCGATGAAGACCAGCGTGACGATCAGCAGGAATTTGTTGTCGACCGCGCTCGAGAAGACCTTGATCGGATCGACTTCGCCGGTCGCGCCCGAGACCATCAGGCCGATCATCCCCATGAACAGCGTCGCGGGCAGGATCGAGTTGGCATAGATCGCGACCTGACGCAGCGGCCCGACATCTTTGCGCAACTCGCGCGAATAGTCCGAGACGTTCAGCATCATCGTCGAATAGATCCCGAGGAAGAGCATCGTCGCGCCCCAGAAGGGTGCACCCCAGGTGCCTTCGACATTGATCAGATTGGCCGAAATCTGGTCGCCGTATTTGTTGATCACGCTGAAGAACATGTAGATCAGCGCACCGATGATGAAGACCGAACCGATGTTTTCCAGCCATTTGATGCCGTGGAAACCCAGAACCGACAGGCCGATCTGCAGGAGTTGGAAGCCGATGAAGAAGACCCAGATGTTGGAGAAACCGAACATGGTTTCCGACACGAGGTTCAGCGCGCCGGCACCGATCCAGCTTTGGAAACCGAACCAGACGATCGCAGGCACCGAGCGCACCAGCGCGGGAATGCGCGATCCGGTGAAGCCGAAGGCCGAACGGGTCTGGACCATGAAGGGGATGCCGTATTTGTGGCCCGCCTTGCCGTTGAACATCAGCGCGACACCGATGACCGTACAGCCGATGGTGATCGCGACGAAGGTCTGGAGCAGGTTCAGCGTACCGACCAGCCCCGAACCGATGGTGAAGGTCCCGATCGACACGCAGCCCCCCAGCCACGCGAAGAGATAGGACCAGGGATCCATGATCCGTGTTTCCTGCGGCGCAAGGCTTTCTTCGCCGATTGCCTTGTGCTCGATCGCACCTTTGCCGATCGCGGCGCCCTCCAGCGCCGTTGAATCCATTGTCATGGCTCTCCTCCCTAGCCGACAGTGATGTTTTACGCCTTGAAAGGCGACGTTTTATTTCGCGTTCGGGAACGCGTAGGCATTGATTTTGCTCGTTTTAAGCCCCGATCCGACCAGCGCTTCGATCATGCGGGTGGCGACGCTGACACCGTCGATGACCGGAATGCCGGTTTCCTTGCTCAGCCATTCGGTCAGATCGGCCATGCCGGCACAGCCGAGAACCACGGCCTCGCAACGGTCTTCCTCGATGGCGCGCAGGATCTCGTCGCGCACTTTGACGCGGGCGTTCGAGCCGGGCTCTTCCAGCGCCAGGACGGGGATCTCGGCCGAGCGCACGCGGCGACATTGATGCGAGAGGCCGTAGCCGTGGATCAGATGCTCGATCACCGGCACCGAACGCGGCAGGGTCGTGACCACCGAGAACGAGGTCGAGAGCATGCTCGCGGCTTTCACCGCAGCCTCGCAGATCCCCAGAACCGGACCGGTTGCGATTTCGCGGCAGGCAGCAATGCCCGGATCGTCGAAACAGGCGACAACGATGCCGTCGACGCCATTGGCCTCGGCCTCGCGGACCCGTGCCAAAAGACCCGGCAGCGACATGGCCTCGTCGTAGTGACCCTCGATCGAGGCAGGTGCGCCGCTTGCGGTCGCACCGTGGATGGTGGTGCCGGCGCTGGCGACGGCCCGCGCGGCATCGACGATTTTATCCGTCATCGATTGGGTTGAGTTCGGGTTGACGACCAGAATGTCCATATCTGCCTCCTGTGTTAACAACGATTGTTAACAATCACTGTTAACACGTCAACAACTTCTTCGGCTAATATGGTAAATTGTGGCGCGAGCCCTTAATTTGACTGAAATGACGCGCAAAACGAGCAGGTGTAGAAATGTCGGCGCTTCCCGAAGATCAGATCGTGAGCGCGATTCTGGACGCAGTTGCCGAGCAACGTCTGCCTGCGGGCGCGAAGCTGGGCGAGCAGGCGTTGAGCGACCTTTTCCAGTGCAACCGCGCCAATGTGCGCCGCGCGCTGGCGACGCTGGCTGCGCAGAATGTCGTGGAATTGCGGCCCAATCGCGGCGCTTTCGTCGTCACGCCTTCGCCGCAGGAGGCCCGCGACGTCTTTCAGGCGCGCCGCGCGATCGAACGCACCATCGCGCGTCAGGCGGCCAGCAATGCCAAGCCCGATGATATCGCCTATCTGCGCGAGAACATCCTTGCCGAATCGGAGGCCCATCGCCGCGCCGACAAGCCGACGGAGCTGCGTCTCACGCGGCAATTCCACATGTATCTGGCCCAGATTGCGGGCAACCACGTCCTCGAACGCTTCCTGTCGGAACTCACCATGCGCAGCACGCTGATCCTCGGGATCTATTCGCTGAGCGAACATTCCTGCGCCAGCGAGGCCGAGCATATGCGCATCGTCGATGCGCTTGAGGCCGGTGATACCGGGCTTCTGCTCGAACTGACCGACAGCCACTTGCGCCATCTCGAGGCGCATCTGAACTTCGACATTCCCCAGACCGCGGCGCTGAGCCTGCAGGACCAGCTCTTCCGCCACCCGATCGAGGCCTGAGCAAGCCGCGATCTCGGCACCGACGAGAAACCCGCCCGCAGATGCGGACGGGCAAAGGATGATCGGGAAAGATCCCGCGCTTATTCGGCGACGAGCGGCGCGTCCCAAGCGGTCAGATCGGCCTTGCGCCACGTCCCGTAGGTCGCGTTCGGCAGTACGATCCAATCCTTGCCGAAATGCTCGGCATCGGCCTCGACCAGCGCATGTTGCTCGGCCAAAGGCACCTTGCTGACGTAACCTTCCGAGAAATCGTGCAGCGTATCGCCGAGTTGGAGAACGACCTGATAATCCTTGGTCACCGAGGCGCGGCGTTCCTGTTTCGGCGGGCCGAGCAGCAGAACGGTTTCGTTGCTCACCTTGGGGAAGCCCAGCTTTTCGAGGGTCGCCATGGTCTGCGCTTTGTTTTCCTCGTAGCGGTCCGAGATATAGAAAACCGCGACGCCCTTTTCATTGGCATAGTTGAAGAAATCGAGCGCACCAGGCATGGCGGTCGGATTGCCCTCGCGCTCCCAGTGCTTCCAGGTGTCCCAGGTCGTGTAATTGTGGCAGGCGTTCATGTCGCGCACCAGAAGGGCGCTGTTGTCGATTGCCGTTTCGTCGAGATCGGTGATCACGGCCAGTTTCGCATCGGGCGCGGCAGTGGCCAGCGCTTCGTCAAGACGCAGCTTGGCCAGAGCATAGGCCTGACGCTGGAGCGCATCGACCTCGGCCGATTGCTGCTGGTAGCGCAGACCCATCGCATAGGCCTGCTGCTCGCAGAGGGTTTTGTCTTCGGGGGATTGCGCGAAGCCTGCGCCGGAGAGCGGAGCAAGAAGCGCGCATGCGGTGGCAAGGGTCGTAAGCGGGTGCTTGATCAAATTGTCCTCCCATTTTGATCGGCCCGACCGGAATTCCGGCCCGACAACCCGATAGGAGTTTAAATTTATTGATCAATCAATCAAAATAAATCGATCAATAGATACAGTCTTGCGAAATGCGTCCGAAGCGCTTTCCCACGGGGCAGGGAAAGCCGCAAGCCCCGAAAGCTTGCGGCCGGTTTTCAAGTGACTTTCGCGCTTAGAAAGTCAGGCGGCTGGTGATGAACATCGAGCGGCCGGCCTCGGGATAGCCTTCGACCAGAGCGTAATTCTTGTCGAAAGCGTTGCGCAGCCCGAAGACGAGGCTTGCCTGTTCGCTGACCTGCCAGTCCAGATCGAGATTGACCAGACCGAAGCCGCCGACACGGCTATAGGCAACTTCGGTCGGATCGGCAGGCGGCACCGCGCTATCGGTCCAGCGCGAGCTGGCCAGCTCGGTCGAGGGCGAGAGCGTCAAATCCTGCTGCACGCGCCAATCCAGTCGCAGATAGGCGGCATGACGCGGAATATCGGTCGAGCGCAGCCCCGAGCGGACCGGATCGTCGATGCTGCGGTCGAGGTAGGTGTAGTTCGCGACCAGCGACAGGTCGGGGTTGATCTCGTATTGCCCCGCCACCTCGAAGCCGGTGATGCGGCCAGTGCCGACGTTCCGGCTCTGGCTGAGATCGGTGCCGACGGGCACGGATTGGATCATGTCGTCGACTCGGCTGTGAAAAAACGCGCCCTCGATCGCGACGGGGCCGAGATCACCGGCATAGCCGATCTCCACGGTCAGCGCGCGTTCGGATTTCAGGTCGGGATTGGGAACGGCAGTGCCGAAACGGGTCGAATAGCGGTTGAAGAGCGTCGGGAAGCGCGTGCGCGACGACAGGCTTGCGTGGAACTCGCCCTGATCCACCGCATATAGCGCGGCGAGCTGCCAGTTGACCGCATCGGTGCTGCCGGTCGGCCAACCGGGCTCTTCGCTGGTACGGCTGGCCTCGACCACTTTGGCGCGGTCATAGCTCAGGCCGCCGACAATCGTCAGCGCGTCATTGACGCGCCAGGTGTCCTCGACCGCAAGCGACCAGGTCTCTTCCTTGCTGCGCTCGACCGGATCGCTGACATCGTTCACATCGGGCCGCGAAAGCTGGATATCGTCATGCTGGTCGCGCCGGTAATGGAGCGCACCGCGCAACGTATGCGCCGCCGCGACATCGCCGCCAACCTCGATGCTGGCGCCGTAAGCGTGATCGTCATAGCGGCTGTCGAAACTGCGCCGCTGCTCTTGCGTGCTATGGGTGACGTCGTCGTAGGCCTTCAGCACATTGTCGAAGGTGTTGTAGTAGAGCTTGGTCTTCACATAGCCGCTCTCGCCGAAGCCCGTATGCGAATAGAAGGCGTAGCTGTCGAGATCCCAGACCGGCCAGCTCCAGTCGCGCTGGTAGCTCTGGCCCTCGGGCAGGGGCTCGGGCGTGGTGCCGCGCACCGGCTGCATGACGTTGTAGGGCGCGTTTTTCGCGCCACTCTGGCGGGTGAAGCTCAGGACATATTCATCGTCCGCATTGGGCGTATAGCCGATCTTGAGGTTGAGGCGGCTGTCCTTGGTATCGGAATAGTCGCGCAAACCGCCCGATTGGACGGGAGTGGGGCGGTAATCCTTGGAGAGATAATAGCCGTCGCTCTCGCGCCACATATAGCTGCCCTGCGCGTAGAACTGGTCCTGTTTGGTGCCGAAGGACAGATAGGCGTTCTTGCCGGTGATGTCGCCGCGATTGCCGGCCTCGATCCCCACACGCGCCTCGCCCTCGAAGGGGGCGGTCGGTTTGCGGGTCACGAGGTTGATCGCGCCGCCCATTGCGCCCGGGCCGTTCAGCACCGAGACATAGCCCTTCTGGACCTGCACTTCCGCCAGATCCGGCGTCAGGAAACGCCCGAAATCCAGCCGGTTGTCGGCGGGCAGATAGACGCGGATGCCATCGACCGACAATGGCACCTGCAGGCGGTCGAAACCACGCACCGAGATCAGCCGTTCGTTGCGGCTGCCGCCGGTATTGCCGACGCTGACACCAGGCACGACGCGCATCGCATCGTCGAGCGTCTGACGGTTGCTGTGCAGAATCTCTTCGGAATCGACGATGGCGGTGGTGCCGCCCGCGCCGAGTTCCTCGCCCGAGGCGGTCAGCACGATGGTACCCAGCACGAAGGCCTTGCCGGCCGCCGCCTGGGCCTGCGCCTCCCTGATGACCTCTTCGCGGGCCAGATCGAGTTCCTGAGCCTGTGCCCAGCCTCCGGCCAATCCCGGCAGGATACACCCCGCCAGGGCAAGTCTTTGGAGCAATGACATTCTTTTTTCCCTGTTGCTGCTTCCCGACCGCGAGGGGGAGAGCGGTCGGGAATCGTTGTGCATGGTGAAACATATCGAAGCGAAGGACAACACGACTTTCCGCGCAGAAGCCGCGCGGGAAAAAGGCGAGGTCACAAGGGGGCGCTGCTTCAGGCGCGGAAATGCAGGCTTCCGTCCGACAGCTCTTCGCGCCGGATCTTGGTACCGTAAAGCGTGCTCAGCGTGGCAGGCGTCAGCGTCTCGCGCATCGGGCCGGCCGCCAGCACGCGGCCCCGATGCAACAGCACCATAGACCGGCAGAGCCGCGCCGCCTGATCGGGGTCATGGGTCGACAGGATGATCCCGATCCCGTCGCGGGCAAGGCCGAGAACCAGATCCTCGATCCGTTTGCGGTTGGCGAGATCGAGGCTCGCTGTCGGCTCGTCCATCACCACAAGCGGCGCATTCTGTGCCAGAGCGCGCGCGATCAGCACCATTTGCTGCTGGCCGCCCGACAGCCGCGTCATCCTCGCCCCCGCCAGATCCGCGATCCCGAGCCGCGCCAAAGCCGCCTCGGCCGCGTCGTGATCGCGCGCGGAAGGGGTGGCGAAAGCGCCGAGCGCCGCGCTCCGCCCCATCAGGACAATATCGCGGGCGCTGAAGGCGAAGGGCAGGTTTTGCGCCTGCGGCACATAGGCGATCCGGCGGGCGATCTCGCGCCGCCCGAGATCGCAAAGCGCGGCCCCGCCAAGGGAGACCGTGCCGCCAAGCAAAGGCAAAAGGCCGAGAAGGCTCCGAAACAGGGTGGTTTTCCCGACGCCATTCGGACCGAGCAGGCCCAGAACCTCGCCCGCACCAACCGCCAGATCGACCCCCTGCAATGCCGCATTTCCGCTATGGCCGACCGACAGCCCTGTCGCGTCCAGCAGCATCAATTGCGCCATTCCGCGGCACTGCGCGCGAGCAGAAGCACAAAAACCGGCGCGCCGAGCACGGCCGTCAGAATGCCGAGCGGGATCTCCTGCCGTGCCAGCATCCGTGCGGCCAGATCGACGAGCAACATGAAGGACGCCCCGCCGAGGATCGCCGCCGGCAAAAGCCGGTCGAAGCGCGGCCCCGTCAGCGGGCGCAGCATATGGGGCACCATAAGCCCGACCCAGCCGATCACCCCCGCCATCGATACAGCGGCCGCCGTCATCAAGGTCGCCGCCGTCACCACGACCACCCTGACCGCACCCGCATTGATGCCCAGACTGCGCGCCTCGTCATCGCCCAAAGCCAAAAGCCCGATGCGCCAGCGCAGGAGCATCAGGGGCACCAATCCCGCGAGAATGGCAGGCGCCGCCGCCCAGACATCGCCGCGTTTGATGCCGGCAAGGCTGCCCATCAGCCAGAAGGTGATTGCGGGAAGCTGGTTGTCGGGATCGGCCAGCAGTTTGATGAGCGAGATGCCGGCCCCGGCCAAAGCGCCGACCGCTATGCCGCACAGCACCATGACCAAAGCCGCGCCCCCCATCGCGAGCGAGATGGAGATCACCAGCCCGACCGTTGCCAATCCGGTCCCGAAGCCCAAAAGCTGGATCGCAAGCACCGGCAAACCGAGATAGATCCCGAGCACCGCACCCAGCCCGGCACCGGCAGATACGCCAAGAATATCAGGCGATACCAATTGGTTGCGGAATGCCGACTGGTAGCAGGCCCCTGCTGCCGCCAAGGCCGCACCGACCAGTGCGGCCGCAAGGACGCGCGGCAGGCGGATGTTCCAAAAGACGGTGGCGACGGTGCCGCCGGCGCTATGCCCGCTCAGCTCGCGCCAGATATCTGCGGGGGTAAGCGGGTAGGGGCCGAGCATGGTGCCGAGGATCAGGGCGCCAATCATCACTGCCGCCAGTAAAAGCGCTCCCCGGCCACCGGCCAAAGGATGCGCCACGCCATCCTCACGCACCCAACAGCACTTTCACCTGATCATCGCTCAGCTCGATCTGGTAAAAGAGGCGGTAGAAATCGCGCAGATCGGCCTCGAGCCCTTCGCCCGCAAGATCGGGGTGGAATTTCGCGCTCAGCCAGCGCAGCCCCAAAAGCCGGTTGACCGAAGGCGGCGCGTCGATGAAGCCGAAGGGCGCTTGCGGGGCCAGATAGACGCGGCCGTTCTCGATCGCGGGAATTCCGGCCAGTTCGGGCATGAGATCGGCATTGCGTGCGAAATCGGCATCCAGCGTGATGATGATCTCCGGTGCCCAGGCATGGAGCTGCTCGGGCGAGACGGTCAGCAGGCTCTTGCTGTCGCCCTCCGCCACATTGATGCCGCCCGCGCGCTCGATGATTTCGGAATGGATCGAGCCTTTGGCGGCACTTTCAAGCCCCTTTGGCCCGCGCGCCAGATAGACTTTCGGCCGCTGGTCGGGCCCGAGCGCAGCCGTCATCGCCTCGGCATCGGCGATGATCTTTTCGGCCTGTGCGCCCAAGGTCTCGCCGCGCTCGGCGACACCCAGAGCGGCGCCGAGAATGCGCAGGGTCTGGGGCGTTTTGGCAAAGCTTCCGTCGAGCAGCAGATAGGGCAGGCCGGTCTGCTCCGTCACCCGCTGCGACAGGTCGAGATAAGTCGGGCTGATATTGCCGTAATCGAGGATCATCTGCGGCTGCGCTGCCAAAAGCCCCTCGAGGTTGAGCGTATCGCCCTTGCCGGTCAGACGCCCCAAAGCGGGCAGGTCGCGGGTCGCGGGCAAGACGAGATCGCGCCCGTTCGGCGGGATCGCGCGGACCCAACCCAGCATGGCCTCGGGCTTGAGGGTGTAAAGCAGCACATCCGCCGGCGGTCCCGCCGCATAGATCCGGCTGGCATGGTCGGGCAGGGCGATCTCGCGGTCGGCGGCGTCGCGCACCACGACCTCGGCCATAGCCGTCGGCGGGGCAAGCGCCATCACAGCCGCGACGAGCGTCACAGCCGAAAAAACTCTGGGATGGAACATCAGGCAATCCGTTTCTCGGGCTGCTCGTCAAAGCAGAAAATGGGTTTGATATCGACCAGCGGCGTTTGGTCGATGCAATCGAGGCCGCGCACGAAAAGGCTCGTGCCCTCGATCCTCTCCAGCGTCACGGTCGACGAGGCGATCGGGTTCGGACGCAAGGGCGAACGCAGCGCGAAAGTCCCGATGGCGCGGTTGCCGAAATCGGGGTTTTGCCGGACCACATCGCGCCGCGCCAGATGCATCCAGTAAAGGATCTGGAGGCGGGTCTTTCCTTCAAGGCCGAGCATCGCCTCGGACCAGCGCGGATCGAGCACGATCTCGCACAGAGGGCCGTCCTGCGCGTCGCCTTTACGCGGGCAGGCGCGACGGTCGGTCCAAGGGGTGCGGATGCGGCCAATGAACCACAGATCCGCATCCGCGCTGTCGGGGGCGGAAACGGCGCGCTCGAACGGGCGCAAATCGCTGTCGGTCATCGTTCTGTCAGTCGTCGATGCCGATCATGACATCCGAGGCTTTGACGACGGCGCTGGCCTTGCTGCCAACCGTCAGGCCCAATTCGGCAACCGCCTCGTTGGTGATCGCGGCCGTCACGATGGTTCCGCCGACATCGAGCCGGACATGGCTGGTCACAGCGCCTTTGCTGATCTCGACCACGGTTCCGGCAAGCACATTGCGAGCACTGAGTTTCATGTGACTCTCCTTATGTTTGGGAAAACATATCGGTGCGGCTTCCGCCGAGTCAATCTCAAATGACGCCCGCGCCCACGTGCCCGCAGCGCGGTTTCGGGCAGGGGCGAAACGGGCCGGCGCGAGCCGCTTGACCGGACGCAACCACGGGCTGACAGGACGCGCATTCTGTCCGCTCGGGCAGCCGGATTGGGGGCGGAATGGCCGGAAAGTCCGGAGATTAACCCTCCGTCACTTGGCTTTATGGGCAATTTTTCTGCCGGTAGCATTGTCCATCAAATGTTTCATAGTATGGAAGATAAGATCAACAAGGAGGAAGATCATGAATAAGAAGCTCATTCTTGGACTGGCTGCCGCTGTCGGCCTTTTCGTTCAAGGCGCATCCGCGCAAGAGATGTCGTTCTTCCGCATCGGCACCGGCGGGACGGCGGGCACCTATTATCCGATCGGCGGCCTGATCGCGAACTCGATCTCGAACCCGCCCGGCTCGCGCGCTTGCGAGGATGGCGGCTCTTGCGGCGTCCCCGGCCTGATCGCGACGGCCGTGGCCTCGAACGGCTCGGTCGGCAATATCAACGCCATCAACGGCGGCCAGATGGAAGCGGGTTTCACCCAATCCGACGTCGCCTATTGGGCACAGACCGGCACCGGCCTGTGGGAAGGCCAGCCCGCGGTTGAAAAGCTGCGCCTGATCGCGAACCTTTACCCCGAGAGCATCCACCTTGTCGCGCGCGCCGATGCGGGCATCGAGTCGGTGGCCGATCTCAAGGGCAAGCGCGTCTCGCTGGACGAGCCGGGCTCGGGCACGCTGGTCGATGCCAAGATCATTCTCGAAGGCTACGGCCTGTCGGAAGCCGATGTGAAGGCAGAATACCTCAAGCCCGACCAGGCTGCAGACCGCATGCGCGACAATGCGATGGATGCGTTCTTCTTTGTCGGCGGCTATCCGGCCGGCGCGATTGCCGAACTCTCCAGCCAGCACGACATCAAACTGGTCCCGATCGACGGCGAGGCTGCCGACAAGCTGCGCGAGAAGTACAACTTCTTCGCCGCCGACAGCTTCCCCGCCGGTACCTATAAAGGCCAGGACGCGGATGTTGCGACGATCTCGGTCGGCGCGCAGCTCGTGACCAGCGCGGACCAGTCGGACGAGCTGATCTACAACATCACCAAGGCGCTCTACAACGAGAGCACCCAGAAGTTCTTTGCCGCAGGCCATGCCAAAGGCAAACAGATCACGCTCGACAGCGCGACGCTTGGCGCGGGCATTCCGTTCCATGCAGGCGCCGAGAAGTTCTACAAAGAAGCAGGCAAGCTTCAGTAAACGGATCCTGCGCGATCCCTATGGCCCGGCTTTCCACAAGCCGGGCCGATTCCCATTTCTAGAATCCGGAAAGGGCACTTCTGTATGTCTGAAACCGTCCCACATCTGACAGACGCTCAGCTGCGCGCGATCGAGGAAGAATACGACCCCGAAACCCGATTTCGCACGCTGTTGCCGCCGATCGCGACGCTGATCGCGGTCGTCATGTTCCTGCTGTCGCTGTATCACTACTACACCGCAGGTTTCGGGATTCCGCGTTCGACCACGCATCGCGGCATCCAGATGGGCGTGTCGCTGTTCGCGACCTTCATCCTGTTTTCGGCCTTCGCATCCAAACGCGGCGTCGCCACGAAATTTGCCGTGCTGGGCATCCCCTTGCCCGACTGGATCCTCGCTTTCGCAGGGATCATCGCCTCGCTTTACGTGCCGTGGATCTACGACCAGCTGGCCTTCCGCGTCGGCAACCCCAATACGCTCGATGTGGTGATGGGCACGATCCTGATCTTGGCGCTGCTCGAGGCGGTGCGCCGCTCGATGGGCTGGCCGCTGCCGATCATCGCCGCGCTTTTCATGGCCTATGCCTATTTCGGCCAAAGCATGCCGGGGATTTTCGTCCATCCGGGTGCGGATTGGTCGACGATCGTCAACCACCTCTACCTGACTTCGCAAGGGATCTACGGGACCGCGCTCGGCGTGATCTCGACCTATGTGTTCCACTTCGTCCTGTTTGGCGTCATGGCGCAGAGGATCGGTCTGGGGCAGCTCTTCATCGACCTCGCTACCGCTTTGACGGGACGCTTTTCGGGTGGACCGGCGAAGGTCTCGGTGGTGTCTTCGGCACTGATGGGCTCGATCTCGGGCTCGTCGATCGCGAATACCGTGACCACCGGCGCGCTCACCATTCCGGCGATGATCAAGATCGGCTTCAAACGCCACTTCGCCGCTGCTGTTGAAGCTGCCGCTTCGACCGGCGGGCAGATCACGCCGCCGGTCATGGGCGCGGTCGCCTTCCTGATGGTCGAATATCTCGGCATTCCGCTGCGCACGATCCTGATCGCGGCCATCGTTCCAGCCTTCATGCATTTCTTCGGCGTACTGGTTCAGGTCCATCTGGAGGCCCGCCGTCTGGGCATCCGCGGCCTCACCAAAGAGGAACTGCCCAAGGCCTGGCTCGTCCTCAAAGAGGGCTGGCTGGCGACGATCCCGCTGATCCTGCTGGTCTTCATGCTGATGTCGGGCCGCACGCCCTTCTGGTCGGCCTTCGTCGCGATTTCGGCCTGTATGGTCGTCTATCTGATCCAGTCGGTGATGAAATCGGGCGCGGTCGAAGGTTTCAAGGAAACCGCAGCCGGCATTTTCGAGGGCTTCGTCTCGGGCGCGAAACAATCGCTTGCGGTGACGGTGGCTGCGGCGCTTGTGGGTGTCGTCATCGGGATCGTGACCCTGACCGGTATCGGCTTCAAAATCGCCTTCATGGTGACCTCGATCGCGCAGGGCTGGGGCGCCTCGGCGCATGAATTCCTCGGCTTCCTTCCCTTCGAGCTCATGAGCCAGCAGACGCTGACCCTGCTCTTCACGCTGATGATGACGGCCGTGGTCTGCATCCTGATGGGTTGCGGCATTCCCACGACCGCAAACTACATCATCATGGTCGCGGTCGCCGCGCCCGTGTTGGGGATGATGAACGTGGAGCCGATCGTGGCCCATTTCTTCGTCTTCTATTACGGGGTGATCGCGGATGTGACGCCGCCGGTCGCAATGGCGGCCTATGCGGCATCGGGGATCGCGGGGGCGAATGCCTTCAAGGCGGGCAATACCGCGTTCCGTCTGTCGATGGGCAAGGCGCTGGTGCCTTTCGTCTTCGTCTTCTCGCCGTCGCTTCTGCTGGTGACCGAGGGATTTACCTGGACGGCCTTTGCCCTGGCCTTCTCGGGAGCTGTCCTTGGGATCTTGTCGCTGTCGGCGGCGCTGACCAACTGGCTTCTTGCCCCGCTCAGCCTCTTCGAGCGGATTTTGCTGACGATCGGAGCCTTCCTGTTGATCGCGCCCGAGCCGATTTCGTCGGCCATTGGCGCAGCCATTCTGGCGCTGATCGCGCTCAAGCAATGGCGTATGAACAAGGCGGGCGCAGCTTTGCCCGCCTGAGACAAACAGCCCTTTCCCGCACCATTGCGGGAGAGGGCAGGGACCGTTCAGGATCAATCTCAAGCCCGATGGAAATTCGGGCTTGATTTTTGTCTCAATAGGTAACATCAATTGTTACATGAAAAGAGACAGCCGCCTTTCCCTCGTCCTGCACGCGCTTTTGCACATGGCGGAGCGCGCCGAGCCTGTAACCTCCGAAACGCTCGGCGAATGCCTTGACGCCAATCCGGTGGTGGTACGCCGCACGATGGGCTTGCTGCGCGACGCGGGCTTCGTCCATGCGGGCAGGGGGCCTGCGGGCGGTTGGTCGTTGGCGGTCGCGCTGGATAGGCTGAGCCTTCTCGATCTGCACAATGCCTTGGGACAACCGGCGATCTTCGCGATGGGCAACCGCTCGGACGCGCCGGATTGCCGGATCGAGCAGGCGGTGAACGCCGCGATGGGCGAGAGCTTCGCCGAGGCCGAGGCGCTTTTGCTGGCGCGTTTCGCCGAGATCACGTTGGCAGAGCTCTACCAGCCTTTCGCGGATCACCGCAGTCACGAAACCCCGCGCTGAAACTCCAAGAAGGAAAAGACCCATGCAGGATGTACTTGTGATCGGCGGCAGCTATGCCGGCATGGCCGCCACGCTTCAGCTGGCGCGCGCGCGGCGCAAGGTGACGGTGATTGACGCCGGTCAAAGGCGCAACCGCTTCACCACCCATGCGCATGGCTTTCTCGGGCAGGACGGCAAGGATCCCGCCGCGATTTGGGCCGAAGCCCGCAACCAGCTTCTGGCCTATCCGAGCGTCACCTGGATCGATGGTCATGCCGAGATGGTGGCGGGCGACAAAGACGGTTTCACCATTACCACCAAAGCCGGTGCCGTCGCGAGCGGTCGCCGCCTGCTGCTGGCGACGGGTCTTGCCGACCAGCTCCCCGAGGTCGATGGCCTCGCGGCGCGTTGGGGCAAAACCGTGCTCCATTGCCCCTATTGCGACGGCTACGAGTTGGGCGGGCGGGCGATCGGCGTGTTGGCCAGCCATGCCAATGCGCTGCATCAGGCGGAGCTTCTGACCGATTGGGGCACGGTCACCTTGCTGCTCAACGATGCGGTCGCGCCGGACGGAGCACAGCGCAATGCCTTGGCCCTACGCGGCGTGGTGGTGGAGGAAACGCCGGTTGCAACCGTGCAAAACAAGGCGGATGTCTTGCTCTCCGACGGGCGGGTGCTGCATTTCGCGGGCCTCTTCACCACGACGCGCACCAGCCCCGCCTCTGATCTCGCCGCGCGCGCCGGTTGCGCCTTGGCCGAAACGCCGAGCGGCACGCAGATCTGGACCGACGACACCAAAGCCACTTCTGTCCCCGGCATCTACGCCGCCGGAGATGTCGCGAGAGGGGCCCATTCCGTCTCGCTTGCCGTGGCGGACGGGGCATGGGCGGGCATGCAGATCCACCGCTCTTTGGTCTGGCCGCAAGGGTAGGTCTTGCGCCATAGGGCTAATCGGACTAAGTTGAGTGGACTAAGTTTGATTTGTCATGCGGGGTCGTGATGAAAACCGTCAATATGCACGAAGCCAAGACCAACCTGTCGAAACTCGTAGAAAGCGCCGCGCAGGGGGAGCCCTTCATCATCGCGCGGGCGGGCAAGCCTTTGGTCAAAGTCACCATGCTCGAGGGCGAAACCCCGCGCCGCATGGGCTTTCTCGCGGGCCAATACAGCATTCCCGACGACTTCGACAGCATGGCCGCCGACGAGATCCGCGGCCTTTTCGAAGGCGATGCCGATGCAGGGCCGGATCAGACCGCGCAATGAATCTGCTGATCGACACCCATCTGCTGCTCTGGTCGGCTTTCGCGCCCGCCAAAGTACCGGCCCGCGCCGCGGAGCTGATGCTCGATCCGGCGCATCAGCTGTGGTTCAGCGCCGCCTCGATCTGGGAGGTCGCCATCAAGCGCGGCCTCGACCGGCCCGACTTCCGCGTCGAGCCGGGGGTTCTGCGCGCGGGGCTTTTGGCCAATGACTACTCCGAACTCTCGGTCGACGGGCGTCACTGCCTCGCGCTGACCAGCCTGCCCGCGATCCATGCCGATCCCTTCGACCGCATGCTGATCGCGCAGGCGATTTCGGAAGGCATGGTGCTTTTGACCGCCGATGCGCGGATCGGGCAATATTCCGGCCCGATCGAAAAGGTCTGACCACCTCCACCCACGAAGACGCCGCGCGGAAGCAAAACCGCGCGGCGTAAATTCTGCTACCCGACAGCCCGATCAGTAACGGCCGAGCCAATGGCCATAGGGCGGCGGAAGGACGCTCGACAGCTCCTCGATCTTGAGCGTACGCGCCGCCTCATAGGCCCAATGGGGATTGGCGAGATGAGCCTTTCCGACCAGAACCACATCCAGCTCGCCTTTGGCGACCGCCGCTTCGGCAACGTTAGGCTCGCCGAAATTCCAGGCGCTTGCGACCGGAATGCCGGCCTCGGTACGGATGCGCCGCGCGATCGGACCCATAAAGCCCATCGACCACGGGATCGTATTCTCGGGCGTCGAGAAGCCGATGCTCGTATCCAACAGATCCATGCCGTCGGCCTTGAGATTTCGCGCCAGAGCCACGGATTCGGCGAGATCCTCGTCGACCCTTCCGTTGAATTCGGTCACGCCGAAACGCACCGTCAGCGGATATTCCTCGGGCCAGACCGCGCGCACGGCGGCGAAAGTCTCGCGCAGGAAGCGGCTGCGGTTCTCGAAACTGCCGCCATAGGAATCCGTGCGCTGGTTGGCCTCTTTCGAGAAGAAGGTCTGCGCGAGATAGCCGTGGGCGAAATGCAGCTCGAGCCATTCGAAACCGGCAGCGCGGGCGCGTTTGGCGGCGGCAACGAAATCGTCGCGGACGCGGGTGATATCGGCAAGCGTCATTTCGCGCGGGACCTTGCTCAGCTGTCCGCCGAACGGAATGGCCGAAGGGGCGATGGTCTCCCAACCGCGCGGATCCTCTGTCGGAATATGGTCGTCGCCTTCCCACGGGTTGTTGGCGCTCGCCTTGCGGCCGGCATGCCCGATCTGGATCCCCGGAACCGCGCCGAAGGATTTGATCGCGCGCACGATCGGGGCGAAGGCCTCGGCATGGGCATCGCTCCAGATGCCGGTGCAATCGGGGGTGATGCGGCCCTCTGGCGACACGCCGGTTGCCTCGATCACAACCAGCCCCGCACCACCGCGCGCTTGCGCGGCATAGTTGAACAAATGCCAATCATTGGCGATGCCGTCACGCGCCGAATATTGGCACATCGGTGCGACGCCGATGCGGTTGCGGAGGGTAACGCCCTTGAGCTGAAAGGGCTGAAAAAGTGCTGACATTCTGCGTTCCTGGGTCGGGGCGGATAGGGACGTCCCGAAAAACAGGACAGAATGCATTCAACCAATTTGTCTTCGTTCAGGTTCCGGCAGAAAGCTGCACTGCGGCATTGCGTAGCGTCACTTTTGTCGGCGGTCAGGAACGGCTCGGAAGGCGGAGCACACAGCGGAAGCCGACATGGCTGGTCGAGGTATCGACCGGCTCAGGATGACGCGCGGCGGGGCGGTAGCGCCGGCAGTAATTCGGCGCGCACAGATGCGAGCCGCCCTTGAGAACCTTGCGCGCGATCGGGGACCCGGGCTGGGCGAAATCATGGCTGCCTACGGCCGAGAGCTGGCGGGGATTTTGCGGGATGCAGCAGGCTTTGGCCGCATCGGCAGCGTGGCGGCCGGTCCAGAAATCCGAGGTCCATTCCCAGACATTGCCGATCATGTCGTAAAGCCCGTAGCCATTGGGCGGAAAGGCCCCGACCGGCGAGGTCAGCGGCCAGCCGTCGCTCTCGAGGTTCTCGTGCGGAAACCGGCCCTGCCAAAGATTGGCCAAGTGACGACCCTCGGGCATCAGCTCGTCGCCCCAGGCATAGTCGCGATCCTCCAGACCGCCACGCGCCGCGAATTCCCATTCGGCTTCGCTCGGCAGATCCTTGCCCGCCCAATGCGCATAGGCGAGCGCGTCGTCATAGGAGACATGGGTGACCGGATGATCGGCGAGCCCGTCGAGGCTGCTTTGCGGGCCGCGCGGATGGCGCCAATCGGCCCCGAAGCTGAAGCTCCACCACAAATCCCAGCGCGACAGGGGCACAGGATGGGGAGGCTGCGTGAAAACCAGCGAGCCCGCGCGCAGCATCTCGGGCAGGGCGCCGGGATAGTCCTTGGCATCGGGTGCGATCTCGGCCGTGGTGACATGGCCGGTCGCCGCGACGAATTGCGCGAATTGTGCATTGGTGACGGGGTTGATGTCGATCGCGAAGGGGCTGACGAAGACCGAATGGCACGGCGCTTCCTCGGGATAGAACCGGTCCGATCCCATGCGGAACAGGCCTCCCGCGAGCGCGACCATCCCGTCGGGAGCAATCTGGGCGGATTCCGGCGTGGTCATGGCTGCTCGTTCTTTATCTTCCGGTTTGTCGTGATCCTCTTTTGGCCACAACCGCGGTTCGGGCACAAGCTTTGCGGGGCGGATCAGATCGTATGATAACCGGAGTTATGTAATATACCATCATCCCGCATGGGTGCCGGTTCGGCGACGGCCCCGGTCACGGCCAGTTGCGCTACTATCGCTTAATCTGCGCGCGGTTTTTCGCGAGATCCAGGATCTTCCGCCCCGCAGCAATCCGCCAGAGGTTCGCAAATATCGAACGCTACGTTCTTGACGGGACCTCTTTGCCGTTGATGCATCGAACACTAAATTCACGGCAACCAATAGCAAGTCCGCTTCTTGCGGCAGGAGGAATTCCATGAGGGCATTCGGCTTTCTGAGCTTCGGCCATTATATGAACGCACGCGGCTCGCAAACGCGCAACGCCAGCGAAATGCTGAAACAGGCGGTCGAAATCGGCGTCGGCGCCGACGAGCTTGGCGTGAACGGCGCCTATTTCCGCGTGCATCACTTCGCCAAGCAGCAAACCTCTCCGATGCCGCTTCTGGCGACGATTGCGGCCAAGACCAAGAATATCGAGGTCGGCACCGGCGTGATCGACATGCGCTATGAAAACCCGCTCTATCTCGCGGAAGAAGCTGCCTCGCTGGATATTCTGGCCGACGGCCGCATCGCGCTCGGCATCAGCCGCGGCTCGCCCGAGACGGTTATTCGCGGCTATGAGGCTTTCGGCTATACTGGCTCGATCGACGAGCGTGGTGCGGATATCGCGCGCGAAAAGTTCGACCTGTTCCTGCGCGCCATCGACGGCGACCGTCTGGCCAAGGGTGACCGCCAGATGGCGGGCGGCCAGCCGCAGGCGATCGAGCCGCGTACCGATACGCTGCGCGACCGCATCTGGTGGGGTTCGGCCACGCGCGATACCGCCGAATGGACCGGTCGTCAGGGGCTGAACATGATGTCCTCGACGCTGCTGACCGAAGACGGAGGCATGCCCTTCGACGAGCTGCAGGCCGAACAAATCGTGCGCTTCCGCGACGCCTATCGCAAAGCCGGCCACAAAGGCTCGCCGCGCGTTTCGGTCAGCCGCAGCGTCTTCCCGATCATGAACGATCAGGACCGCGCCTATTTCGGCGGCGCGGCAGAGCGTCATGACGGCGTGGGCATGATCGACGGCTTCCGTTCGACCTTCGGGCGCACCTATGCGGCCGAGCCGGACAAGCTGATCGAGCAGCTGAAAGCCGACAAGGCGATCGGTCTGGCGGATACGTTGATGCTGACGATTCCGAACCAGCTTGGTCCGGAATACAACCTGCACATTCTGGAATCCTTCGCCAAACATGTCGCTCCGGCGCTTGGCTGGAAACCGAACACGGAAGGCCCCGTGCAGGGCGACCAGATCGGGTGACCGGCAAGCAGTCACGCAAAAGGGCGGGTCGTCGGACCCGCCCTTTTCTTTTGTCCCAGGCCTTTGCCCAAGCCCGATCCCTCAGATCGTGCCTTTTTCCATTTCGGCGGCGATGAACTCGGCCTGACGGATCGCCAGCGCGACGATGGTCAGGGTCGGGTTCTCGGCGGCCGATGTGGTGAAGACCGAACCGTCCGAGACGAAAAGGTTCGCGACATCATGGGATTGCCCCCATTTGTTCACCACCCCGTCACGCGGATTTTCCGACATGCGGTTCGTCCCGAGGTTATGGGTCGAGGGATAGGGCGGCGTCGGCAGAACGCGGGTCGCCCCTGCCGCGCGATAGATCTTTTCTCCCGTCCGGTAGGCGTGATCGCGCATCGCTCGGTCATTGGGGTGATCGTCGTAATGCACGTTCGGGACCGGCAGGCCGAACTGGTCCTTGGCCTCGTGGTTCAGTGTGACGCGGTTGGTTTCCTGCGGCAGATCCTCTCCCACGATCCACATGCCGGCCATATTCTCGTAGCTGTCGAGCGCCGAGGTGAACTCGCGCCCCCAACCGCCCGGATCCATGAACGCCGCCATGAAGGGGATGCCGAGCGACAGGGTTTCCAGCTCGTAGCCGCCGACAAAGCCGCGATCGGGGCCGTGATGGGCCTCGTCTTGCACGATCCCCGCCATGGTCGTGCCGCGCCACATATGTACGGGCTTTTCGAAGATCGCATAGACCGAGCCGGTGGTATGGCGCATATAGTTGCGCCCGACCTGCCCCGAGCTGTTGGCCAGCCCGTCGGGAAAGCGCTCCGAGGCCGAGGCCAGCAGCAGCCGCGGGCTTTCGATCGCATTGCCCGCAACCGAGACGATCCGCGCCTGCTGGAACTGTTCGGCGCCGTCCTTGTCGATATAGCGCACGCCGGTCACTTTGCCGGTCTCGTCATGCTCGATTCTGGTGGCATGGCAATGGTCGCGCACCTCGAGATTGCCGGTGGCTTCGCCGCGCGGAATATCGGTATAGGCCGCCGACCATTTCGCGCCCCATTTGCAGCCCTGAAAGCAGAAACCCGTCTGCTGACAGGCCATGCGGTCGTCGTTCTCGACCGAATTGATCGCCATATGGCCGGTCGAAACCTTGGTATAGCCGGCCGCCTTCGCGCCCTTTTCCAGAACCAGATAGTTCGTGTTTCCCGGCAGGCCAGGCAGGTCGTTGGTTCGGGTCACGCCCAGCTTTTTCTCGGCACGGTCGTAATAGGGTTCCATCTCGGCCAGCGTGATCGGCCAATCAAGAAGGTTCGCGCCGTCGACGGGACCATAGGTGCTCAGCGCCTTGAACTCGTGCTCCTGAAAGCGCAGGGACGCGCCCGCCCAATGGATCGAGGTTCCGCCGACCGCCTTGACGATCCATGCCGGAAGGTTAGCGAAATCGCGCGCCACCCGCCAATCGCCCGAGGTGGTGCGCATGTCGCCCCAGCTCAGCTGCGCGAAACTGTCCCATTCGTCGTTGATGTAGTCGTCGGGCAGATAGCGCCCGCCCGCCTCGAGAGCGACGACCTTGACGCCCTTTTGTGCCAGCTCGTTCGCGAGAACCCCGCCGCCCGAGCCCGTGCCCACGATCACCACGACCGATGCGTCGTCGAGGGCGAATTTTGCCACTGTATCAGCCATATCCGCCTCCCTTACAGCCAGTCGATGTCGTTGAAGCCACGGTTGATGTAGCCGCCCTGCGAATAGCTTTCGCCCTCGTAACCAAAGAGCGGCCAGATCTCTTTCTGGTTATAAAGCCCCGTCACAAGACCCGCGCGCACCCGCTGGAAGAACGGCGAATGCTCGATCATGCGCAGCATGACAACGCGGTCTTTCTCCCATCCGGCGGCCAGATAGCTGTCGAAACCCTGCGACTTCGCCACGACATCAAGCGCCGAGACCCCCTCTTCGATCAGCGCGGCCTGTTCGGGGTCGTCATAGCCCTTGACCGCGACCGCATAGAAACGGTCGGCAATGCGGTCATGGGGATAGATGTCGCGCGCCATCTGGATCAGCGTCGCCATGGTTTCGGGCTTGAGCGTGGTGGTTTCCACCGCCCATGCGGCATCCGGCGCGGCGACAAAACCGGTGCCCACGACGCAAAGCGCGCCCGCAGCGATTGCGCGCGACAAAAGGCCCCGCCGTGTCAACCCCCTGACCTTGTGGTCAGCGGGCGCGATGATTGTTTCGTTCATGTCGTTCCTCCCTCCTGTTGGTCGTCCCGCCTCCTCCCGACGGGGTTGCCTGCTTCGAGACGCTTAAAGATAGCGGCCGGCGCGCTGGAGCACTTCGATCTCGTATCCGTCCGGATCCTTGATGAAGAAAAACCGCGCGATCACCTCGCCTGCCGGCGCGAAATCGACCAGCTTGCGCGGCGCAAGGCCCAGATCGGTCAGGCGGGCATGTTCCGCCGCGACATCCGCGACCGAGACCGCAAGATGGCCGTATCCATTGCCGAGATCATAGCTTTCCGTGCCCTTGTTCACGGTCAATTCCAGCTCGAACGTGCTTTCGTCATTGGCCAGATAGATCAGGGTGAAGCTCTCGAAATCCAGCCGCTCGACCACCTCCAAACCGAAAGCCGCCTTGTAGAAGTCAAGCGAGCGTGCCTCGTTTGCGACGCGGATCATCGAGTGAATCATTTTGGCCATGGGCTGGCGTCCTTTCCGAAATCGTTTGAACCAATTTCAAAAAGTTTTCCGCTCTCGGGGTAGCATCATGCTACCACGCGGCGCTTTCGGCGCGAAATCATTCCGCGAATGGCGGCATTTCGGGAAAAGACGTTCCGGTCAGGCGGCGCGGGCGACCTGTCTTGCGGCCTCGCGGAAGGCCTGTGCATTGGTGCCGCGCAGCTCGAGCTGGACCAGACAAGCGCAGCGCAGCAGCGAGGTGAAGTTGACAGGCTCGCCGTCCAGCATCAACACCTCGGATTGCAGCGTCGACAGAAAGGCGGGCGTTGCCTGCCCTTCGCCTGCGGCAATTTCGTCGAGAATGTCCCAGAACGCCTGTTCAAGCCGGATCGAGGTGCTTTGCCCGTTCAGCCGGATCTTGCGTGTGACCGGCTGGTAGCGACGACGGTCCTGACGGGAAAAAACTTCGCACATGGTGATCTTTCCGAGGCTGGGGTTGATCAATCCTAACAGATCCGCACGCTTTTGCTACCGGCGCGGGCCGGTTCTCCCTCGAACGGATGGGGCCGCGACCGAATGGGGAAAGCGGGGGATGGCGCCCCCGCTTTCCTTTTGCCCCGAGGGCGTCTCCTGCATCCTAAGGCGCGCATTAACGCAAGGTCGCCTCGCCCTTGGTCTTTTCGGGGTGGCGTGCGCGCAATTTGGCTGCCGCATCGCCGCGCCCGGTTTGCTCGAGCCAGTCGAGATAGCCCGGCAATTCGCCGCGCGTGTGATAGGGGCCGCCCTCGCGCAGGACGGTCATCAGCGGATCGACATCGTGATCCGATAGCGCAGCCTGCTCGGCCCACCAATCGGCCAGAAGCTTCGAGGCATGGGCGACGACATCGGCACGCGCGGGCGCGAGATCGGTGGTCTCGTGCGGGTCCTGCGTGAGGTTGAAAAGCGTCTCGGGTCCGAAATCCTTGAACCCGTCATGCCATGTGCGCAAGAACAGCCAGTCCTCGCCCTCGAGGCGGAAGCGCACGCCGCGCTGCACCGCCCATGCGCCTTGGCTCAGGACCAGAAATTCGCGGCCTCCCTCGTCACCCTCGAGCAACGCCGGTTTGAAGCTGCGCCCGTCCCAGACCTCGGGAACATTGCCGCCGAGATGGTCGATCAGTGTCGCGGCCCAGTCGAAATGGTAATGCAGGCCCTGATTGACACTGCCGCGCAGATCGCCGCCCAGATCGGGTGCGCGAATGATCAAAGGCACGTTGCAGGTATATTCGTCGGCAGTCTGGTGGTCGCCCCAGACGTTCAGCTCGCCCAGATTTTCGCCGTGATCGGCCCCGATGACGATGATCGTCTTGTCGTAAAGCCCCAGTTCTTTGAGCGCTGCGACGAGATGGCCGATATAGTCGTCGGCATAGCGCACACCCGCATCGTAACCGTCGATCCAGGTCTTTGCCGCCGCGAGATCGGGAATCGAGGCCGGTTGGCGCTCGAGATAGTTCGCATGCCAGTTATGGCCCGAAAATCCGGTCGGCTCCTGCGGGGAATGGGGGCCGAAACCGTTCCAGCTTTTGCGCATCACGTCGTCGGTGATCCAACCTGCGATCGGCGCATCGGCAAAGGGATTGCCCCATTCGGAAGGCGTGCGATAGGGCGTGTGGGGGTCCCAGATGTTGACATGCAGGAAGAAGCCGCGCTCGCCGTTGCGCTTGAGCCAGTCGATCGCCTGCGGAATGATCTCGTCGGCGGTTTCCATGCCGCCCTTGCCGCAGTTGTGGACCTCGTTGAAGCCGGCATACCAATGCCAGCAGCCATGCCTTTCGCCGAAAGACGAAAAGGTCGCGGTATAAAGCCCGAGATCACGCAGCTGCTTGAGCCAGCCTTCCTCGTAAAACGTGCCCGCCCAAGCGCGCTCGCGGCCTTCGCGGAAGGGCTCGCAGGCAAGGCCGCCGTGGTTGACGACGCCGGTGCGAAAGCCGTGACGCCCCGACCACAGCGCGGTGCGCGACGGATGACAGGGCACGTCCGAGACATAGACGTTATCAAACCGGATGCCCTCGGCGGCGAGCTGGTCGATATTGGGCGAGGTGTCGCGGTGATAGCCGTAGCAGCCCAGATGGTCGCGGCGCAGGCTGTCGATGTCGATGTAAAGAACGTTCATGTCGCTATCCGTCGGTATCAGAAAGGACGGCCGCGCAGGAAAGCGCGGCCGCTCCGTGGATTATTTCACAAAGAGATCAGCAGTATAGTAGTCCGCCGCGGGCAGCGCCTTTTCGAGCTTGCCCTGTTTGACATAGATCGCGGCCATTCCGTCGAGCCAGCTGTTGATCGTGCCGTCCTTGGATTTCGCGGCCAGATCTTCGGCGGTGAAGCTCGTACCCATCGTCGCCTCCTGCTCCAGAACGGCGGCATCGACGCCCAGGAAATCGGCGGTGATCTTGATGGTCTCGGCAGGGTTGGCATGGCGCCAGTCGCCTGCCTCTTTCATCACGGCGATGAATTTTCCGA
Source organism: Paracoccus cavernae (assembly GCF_042430175.1). NCBI lineage: Bacteria > Pseudomonadati > Pseudomonadota > Alphaproteobacteria > Rhodobacterales > Paracoccaceae > Paracoccus > Paracoccus cavernae. The sequence goes on from NZ_JBHMDZ010000048.1 coordinate 197,808, forward strand.
CCAGTTCGGGCCGGTCGGTCACGGTGGCGGGATTGGTCACGAAAGCTGCCGGAAACTGGTTTTGCGGGAAGTCGGCATTCTTGGCCAGTTCGACGATCCCCGGGTTCGCCTTGCGGATCACGTCGACGAACGGATACCAGATCGCCGCCCCGTCGACCTGACCCGAGGCGAAGGCCGAGACCACGGTCGCCGGATCGGCGGTGACGATTTCCAGATCGTCGCGGCTCATCCCTGCCGCCTCGAGCGCAAGGCCCAGAAGCATATCGCCCGAAGTCCCCTCGGGCACGGCGACCTTCTTGCCCTTGAGGTCGGCAAGCGAGGTCACGCCTTCACGCGCAAGAATGCGGTCCGAGTTTCCGACCGAGCTGATCGCGACGACCCGCGCCTTGTCGGATGCGGGCAACCACAAGGCCCCCGGCCCGATATAGCCGAAATCGAGACTGTTCGTGCCAAGCGCCTGAATTTGCAGCGGACCGTTGGTGAAGACCTTGGTATCGGCGTCAAGCCCATGCTTTTCCCAAAGCCCCTGCTCGGTCGCAACGGCAGTCGCCGAAGCCCCCCAGAAATCGGCGATATAGCCGACGCGGACCTGATCGGTCTCGGCCAAAGCCGGATAGGCACCCGACAGGCTGGCAGCGGCAATGGCGGCTGCGATGAAATGGCGGCGTTTCATGTCTTTCTCCCTGATGGGCCGTCAAGCGGCATTGGCCTGCGAAGGCTGGTGGTAAACGGAATGCCAGACCCGATTGCGGATCGCGGCGAATTCGGGCGAGAGGCGCATCTCCTCGGTGCGGGGATGGGGCAGATCGACCTCGATCACCTCGAAAAGCCGCCCCGGACGCGCCGCCATCACGACGACGCGATTGGCGAGATAAACCGCCTCGTCGACATCATGGGTGATGAACAGGACCGAGCGGCGATCCTCGCCCCAGGTCTGCAAAAGCTGGTCCTGAAGCTTGATCCGCGTCAGGGCGTCCAGCGCGCCGAAGGGCTCGTCCATGAGCAGGATCTGGGGATCGGCGGCATAGGCGCGCGCGATCGCGCAGCGCTGTTTCATTCCGCCCGAAAGGGTTTTGGGCAGAGCCTCGGCAAAATCCTGAAGGCCGACCAGCCGCAGATAATGGTCCGAGATCCGGCGCCGCTCGGCTTTGGTTTTTCCGGCAAGGCGCGGCCCGAATTCGACATTTTCGCGAACCGTCAGCCACGGGAAAAGCGCATATTGCTGGAAGATTACCCCACGCTCGGGGCCCGGGCCACGGATCGGGCGCCCGCCGGCCAGAACCTCGCCTTCGGAAGGCTGCAACAGCCCCGCCGCAAGATTGAGCGCAGTAGATTTGCCGCAGCCCGACGGGCCGACCATCGTGACGAATTCGCCAGCCGCGATCGTCAGGTTGAGCTTGTTCAGCACCAGAAGATCCTCGAATTTCATCGAGACATTCCGGAAAAGGATCTCGGAACTCATAGCCGCTCCTGCCAGTTGGTGAGGCGTTTTTCGGCCAGCTGGAGAATGCGGTCCATCGCGAGGCCGAGAATGCCGATGGTGATCAGCGAGACGAAAATCGTCGGCATGTCGTAGTAAAGCTGCGCCTGCTGCATGCGGAAACCGAGGCCCGATTGCGCGGCGATCAGCTCGGCGGCGACGACGGTGGCCCAGGCCGAGCCCAGCCCGATGCGGCAGCCGACCAGAATGAAGGGCAGCGAGGCCGGCACCACAACGCGGGCGAAGATCACCCCATCTTTCGCCCCCAAAACCCGTGCGGCATTGATCAGCGTGCGGTCGACCCCGATCACGCCCTGATAGGTCGCCACCACCGAAGAGAGGAAGGCCGCAAGGAAGATCACGAAGATCTTGGGGGCCTCGTCGATGCCCAAGGTGATGATCGCAAGCGGAATGATCGCAAGCGGCGGGATCATGCGGAAAAACTGGATCCACGGGTCGAGCAACCCGCGTGCCACGCGGTACCAGCCCATCAGGAACCCGACCGGAATGGCCAAAGCCGTGCCGAGCAGAAAGCCCGACAACACGCGGCGCAGCGAAGCGGCAATATCGGTAAACAGCCGTCCGCTTTCGATCGCGGACCATGCTTTGCCCGCAACCTCGCCCGGTCCGGGCAGCATCACCGCACTAAAGCGGGTCAGCAGATACCACGCCAAAATCCCCAGTCCGAAAGACAGGAAACGCAAACCCGGAAGCTCTGATTTGCGGCTCATAGGGTTCCTCCCGAATAGTAAAAGCGGTCGAGCGCGACAGCCGCCGCGCCCTGCAAGGTCGCATCCGGCCCGAGCAGGCTCGGGCGGAATTCGGTCCGCGCCCGCGCATGCGGCATGACCTGCGCAAGGATCGCATCGCCAAGAGAGCCGCGCACCTCGGGCGAAAGCTGCGCCAGCCCCCCGCCCAGAACCACGCGCTCGGGCGAGAGAAGGTTGACGATATTCGCGAATTGCTGGGCCACGAGGGGCCAAGCCCCGCCGAGAATCTCGTGGTCGGAACTGCGGATCATATCGGCGGTCAGGACGGTCTCGAAACAGCCGCTCAATCCGCATTCACAGGGGCGGCCGGGGGTCTCGACCCTGATATGGCCAAGCTCCAGCGCGTCGCGCCCCGAGAAGGCGGCCCCGCGTCCCTCGCGGATGAAGGCCGCGCCCAGACCCTGATCGAGGTAGAGGTAAAGCATCGTGTGGTGATCGGCGCGTCGCGCGCGGACGGCCTCGGCAAAGGCCATCGCAGTGACCTTGTTCTCGAGCGTCACCGGCCAGGGCAGCGCGGCTTCGAGCACCTCGATCAAAGGCCCCTCGCCCCAACCCGGCCGGCTGACCGCCAGCAGACGCCGCCCCTCGAGGTCGACATGGCCCGGCAGCGTCAGGCAAAGGCCCGCGATGCGGTCGTCGCCCAGATCCAGCTCGGCCTGCAGCGCACGCAGGGCATCGGGGACCATCGCCAGAGCCTGAATGGCGGAACAGTCGAGGTCGAAGCGCCGCGCCAGCAACACCCGCGCGTCCTTGTCGGCAATCCCGACTTCCAACCTGCCGGGCATCAGCGACACGCAGGCCACGCGCCAACCCGTTTCCGCGAGATCGAGATATTGCCGCGGCCGTCCGAAATTCACCTCGTCGCGTTTGCCGCCTTCGTGCAGCAGCCCCGCCTCGACCAAACGGTTCGCGATTTTGGTCAGGCTGGGAGAAGAGACCCCCATCTCGCCCATCAGCTCGGTCCGCGAAAGCGGTCCCATGTCGCGCACAAGGCGAAGCGTGGTGCCGTGAAACCGGCTCATGGAATGCCTCCCGCAATCCTTTCGCATACTTTTCTAGTTTAGTTAGAAAAGTATGCGCCGCGCTATTACAAATTTGCGCCCTTGCGGAGAAAATCCTTCCCCTGCCGTTGGGTCCGAGAGAAATGGTGCGTTATGCCTATGCAGATTTTGGGGAACCTGGCGGATATGGAAGTTGCTTTCCTCGCCATATCACCATGATAAAATTGAATATTTATAAAGTGGCGCATCCCTGCCAGCGCCGCAATTTCGCCAAAAATCGTGACAGACCCCGCGTGATTGCGAGCCGGAAGAGGCCCGCAAGACCTTCCGGCGGCTCCAGCCTCCGCCCGTGAAATCTCTTGGTCGCGTATCGGATTCGCGTTATAGTTAGCAATATGGCTAAGTATGATTCCGACCTCTCGCAGCTCTTTCAGGCCTTGGCCGATCCGACGCGGCGGGCGATTCTGGCGCGGCTGGCGCAAGGCCCCGCCCCAGTTTCCGAGCTCGCGCGCCCGACCGGACTGAAGCTGCCGACAGTGATGCGCCACCTTTCGGTGCTCGAAGAGGCGGGATTGATTGCTTCGTCAAAGGACGGGCGGGTGCGCTCTTGCGCGGTCGTCCCCGAGGCGCTGACCCCGATGTGCGACTGGCTCGACGAGCAAAGGGCGCATTGGGAAAGCCGCCTCGACCGGTTGGAAAGCTATGTCATGACGTTGTTGGAGGACGAAGACCATGACGATCGAACTCGACCCTGATACCGACCTCAGCTTTACACGCACCCTCGCCGCGCCGCGGGCACTCGTCTGGGAATGCTGGACCGATCCGCGCCATATTCCGCATTTCTTCATCCCCAAACCGCATAAGGTCACGGCGGTCGAGATCGATCTGCGGATCGGCGGACGCTTCGACACCCGCTTCGAGGTCGAAGGCAACAGCATCGCAAATCGCGGCGTCTATCTCGAGATCGTGCCGCAGGAAAAGCTGGTCTTTACCGATGCGTTCAGCGAGGGCTGGAAGCCCGCGCCGGAGCCCTTCATGACCGCGATCCTGCTTTTGGCAGATGCGCCGGAGGGTGGCACGCTGTACACGGCCATCGCGCGCCACCGCAATCCGGACAGCCGGAAAACCCACGAAAACATGGGCTTTTACGAGGGATGGGGTACCGTCGCCTCACAGCTCGAAGCCTATGCCCAAGGGTTGCGGTGATGGCGCAAGCAGCTGCAAACCCTGCGGCGACCATGCGCATCGAGCGGGTGATCGCCGCACCGCGGGCCGCAATCTGGCGGGCATGGACCAACCCCGAGAGCCTGCCCTTGTGGTGGGGCCCCGAGGGCTATTCCTGCCGCACGAAACGCATCAATTTGCGCACCGGCGGCGAATGGGTCTTCGACATGATCGGGCCGGACGGCACGGTCTATCCCAACCACCACCGCTACCACCGGATGGAGGAAGGCGCGGGCATCTCCTACAGCCTGCTCTGGGGCGAGAACGGCCCGAAACATGCCGATGCGGATGTGGCCTTCGAGGAGATCGGCACCGATGGAAAAGACGGAACCCTCACCGCCACGCGGATCACCTTGACGATGGTCTTCGCCAGCGAGGACGAATGCCGCGCCGCGAAGGCATTCGGAGCCGAGGCGCTCGGGCAGGAAACCCTGGCGAAACTGGCGCGCTTTATCGGGGCGGGCTAGATCGCCTCAGGGCGCGATGCCGGTCAGCGGATTGCTCCGCGCGACGTCCCAGGCGATCTGCTGCATCAGGGCGGCGGTCTCCGGCTCGGGGGCCGCGGCCGGCGTTCCATCGGCCCGCATCAGCGCGAAGGGCAAGCCTGCGGGGCTCTTTTGATAGAGCACCGCATAATGGACCAGCGCCACGAAATAGCTGCCGAGGTCGCTGAGATGGATATTGTCGGGCTTGCCATCCGGCGTCAGAGCGAAAAGATCGGTCCTTTTCCCCAGGTTACCGACGCCGCCACGCGCCTCGACCGCCCGCACCAAAGCGGCCATCGCCTGCCCCGCGGGGATCAGATGGATGCGTTTGTCCTCGGGCAGCTCGCCCAATGCGGGACGCAGCACCCCCGCGAGCCATGATTGCTCGTAATCACCGTCGAGCCTTTCCAGAAAGCCCTCGGCGTGATCGACCTGATGCCATGTCTCGTAAAGATACAGGCGGGCATCGGGGCGGGCGACGATCGCCTCTTGCGCCCAGTTGGCAAGATAGCGCGGGCTGTCGAAGTATTTCAGCGCATCGCGGATCTCGACCATCTCGGTCAGCACAATCGCATCATAATCGCCGCTTTTGACGGCCTCATGGGCGGGACGGAAACGGGGATGATCGTTCTCGGCCTCGAAACCGTTGATCTTGTCGTCGCCCCAATGCGCCTTGAGCGTGGTGCCCCAGCCGAGCTGGCTATCGTAGCGGTAGCCCTCGCCCGCGAGCTGGGCGAGCATGGCGGGCATGTCGCGCCCGACGAGGCTATGCCCGATGAAATAGACCGAGAGCGGCTTTTGGGGCGGCGGCAGCGGCTTGGCGTAGCGCGCGGCCATCGCCGCTGCATCGGGGCCCTGGCCAAGGCTCGGCCCGCCGCCTGCACCCGCACCGCGCCACAGGAAAATCCCCGCAACGACGGCGGCAAGCGCCAAAGCGACAGCGAGCATTTTCGCAATAGTCATCCCATCTCCCTTCGGCCGCAACGCGCTTGGCAGCCCTTGTTTGCGGCCAAGAATGTCGGGAAGCTTGCCTGCCCTGTCAACCGCCCGCCCTACGGCCCCGCACGGCCTGCACCGGCCCCGTGGGCCGCTTCCTTGGCGCGATTTCGGCAGCAGGGCCCTGCCCGTCGCGATTTTCTCAGCAATCCCCGATGAATAGAATCATTTTCAACGATAATGAAATTCTGATTTTATAATTCCTTGATTGACGCTGCCTTGCAGGAGCGACCCAATGTCGCACCGCCTTTTGCGGTCCGGAGAAAATCATTGAAGAATGCGACTTTCTTTCTTGGTCTGACGACCTCTCTTTTCCTCGCCGGCGGCGTCATGGCGCAAGACAGCGATGCTTTGTCGATTGCCATGCTCATTCCGGGCAAAATCGACGATAACGGCTTCATGGAAGCGGGCTATAACGGCCTCTTGCGGATCGAAAAGGAATTTGGTGCCAAGATCGCCTATCGCGATCAGGTCACGCCCAAGCCCGAAGAACTGGCCGAGGCTTTGCGCGATCTCGCCAAGACGGGGCCGGATATGGTCATCGCCCATGGCGGTCAGGCGAATCAGGCGGCCGAGACCGTGGCTGCGGAGTTCCCCGAGATCCCGTTTGTCGTGGTGCAAGGCAATGTCACGGGACCGAACCTCTCGAGCTACGAGGTCCTGCAGGAAGACAGTGCATGGCTTGCGGGTGCGATGGCTGGCCTGATGACCAAGAGCGGCGTTGTCGGCCATATCTCGGGCATCCGCGTGCCGCCGGGGCTGAAGGGGCGCGGCGGTTTCTACAACGGGCTGATGCATACCAAACCCGATGCGACCTTCCTCACGACCTTTGCCGGCAATCAGGATGATGTCGCACTGGCCGGACGCGCCGCCCAGGCCGAGATCGACGGCGGGGCCGATATCATCTTCACCATGCTCAACGCCGGCCGGCAGGGCGCGAGCGATGCGATGCGTGCGGCCAAGGTGCGCCAGATCGGCAATGTCATCGACTGGACCACGGTCGATCCCGAGGTTTATGTCGCCTCGGCCCTCGCCGATGTCAGCATCCCCAGCGTCGAGGCTGTCCGCGACCTCAAGGACGGCAACTGGAAACCCGAGACCGTCAAACATATCGGCCTGGCGAATGCCGAAGCGGTCTCGCTGAGCTATGCCCCCGATGTTCCGGCAGAGATCAAAGACCAGATCGCCAAGCTGCGCGAGCAGATCATCAGCGGCGAAATCAAGGTCGAGACCAGCTACGACGGCCCCGAAATCACCGTCGAGTAAACCGGAATTGCCTCGCCCGCAGCCTTGGGATTGCGGGCGGGGTGTTGCCGTCCCCAAAGGACCATCCACTGACTGCGGCTTGAAAGGGTGACCCCCTCTCGGGCCGCTTTTACTTTGCGCGGCCAAGTAGATGCGGGGACCGCATCCTGTTGTCGGCCACGGAGAGCATCGCTCGGAGCGGCAAAAACAGAAATGCCGGCAGAACGGCACGAAGGCCGGTCGGAAGCGGCCCTTTCCGGTTCTTCTGCCATGCTTCGTGCAGATCCTCGCCGATATGGTAGACGGCTGCGCTGAACTGCAGCGCTTCCAGCATCTGGATGCTTGTCGCAACCGGCGTTCAAGCGGTCTTGCGATGCCAGCACCCACAGCCCCATCAGGACGGGTGCAGGCGCAGGGCGATTTCCCGATAAAGCTTGTCGATTTCGGCGCGCTCTCCGGTACAACGCGGATACGTGGCCGCGGCGGCATCGCCTCACATCAGCGAGCAGGAGTTTCTTCCTCCCCGAGCTACGCTCCGGCGCCGAACGCCCGATGCCGCGCCCTGCACTGTCTGGCCGCATGGCGCGTCTCGCCTGAACGATCACGGACAAACCTGCCGATAACCGCCTTACACCAGTTCCCGCAAAGCCAGGATCGATCCCGAAAAGAGCATCAGCCCGAAGAGAGCCACGCGGAACTGATCGTCGGACAGGCGCCGGAACACCAGCATGCCGACTTGCGCACCGATCAAGGTCGCCGGCAGGGCGAGTGCGGTCAGCCCAAGCGTTTGGGCTGTATAAAACCCTTTCCACGCCAAAAGCGCGGCGGTCACGGTCAGCACGATCACATTATAGCTTTGCAGCACCGCGCGGGTTTCGCCCTTTGGCCATGGCCGCAAAGCACACCACATCGAGGGCAACGCGCCGGACAGCGACGCGGCACCGCCAAGCATGCCCCCCGCAAGGCCGACGACCATATCCGGAACGGATGTGCGGGGCTCGAACCGCGGCAGGTTGCCGCGCAGCAGGAAGAAGCCGCCATAGAAAAACATCGATGCGGCAATCCCGATCCGGAGCAGTTCGGCACTGACGATCGACAGGGCGGCGACTCCCAGGGGAATCCCCGCCAAAGCGGGCAGCAGGAACCGCGCCAATCGGGCGGGGTGGCGCCGGATCTCGCTCCGCACGATCCAGATCCCCTGAAGCCCGCTCGCGATCGACATGACGACGGCAATGGCGACGGCCTGAGGGGCAGGAAGGATCTGCAGCCAAAACCCGAGCGCGAAAAGCGCGGTGCCGAAACCTGCAAGTCCGTTGACGAAACCGCCCGCAATCGCGCCCGCAAACAGCGCCGCGAGAAAACCCGTATCCATCAGCCTAGCCGCCTCGCGCAATCGCGCAGAAAGAGCAGGACCGGAGTGTGGGTGGGCACGCGCATTATCCTGCTTCTCCGTTCGAAAGCCGCCCGTAGGAAGGGTTCAAGGCAGGTGAGCTCCTGAGCCAGGTCAGAGGCCGGCGAGGCAAACGTATTTGATCTCGACATATTCATCGATGCCGTGACGCGAGCCTTCGCGACCAAGTCCCGACTGCTTGACCCCCCCGAACGGAGCCGCCTCGTTCGCCAAAGCGCCGGTATTCACGCCGACCATACCGGCCTCGAGCCGCTCGGCCACGCGGAAGACCCGCGCGAGATCACGGCTGTAGAAATAGGCGGCCAAGCCGAACTCGCTGTCATTCGCCAAAGCGATTGCCTGCTCTTCGGTCGAGAAGGGAATGATTGCCGCCAGCGGAGCGAAGGTCTCTTCGCGGGCGACCAGCGCATCGGGGCTGACATCGGTGATCACGGTCGGCTGGAACCAGCTCCGCCCAAGCGCATGGCGCCCGCCGCCGGCAACAAGCCGCGCGCCGCGCTCAAGCGCATCTTCGAGATGGGCCTCGACCTTCTCCACCGCCGCCATATCGATCAGCGGCCCCTGTTCGGTCGCAGCGTCGGATCCGACCCCGACGACCAGCCGCTCGGCCGCTGCACCCAAGCGCAAGGCGAATTCCGCTGCGATGCTGTCATGAACATAGATCCGGTTAGCGCAAACGCAGGTCTGCCCCGAGTTGCGGAACTTGGCCATCATGGCGCCCTGCACCGCCGCCTCCAGATCGGCGTCGTCAAAGACGATAAACGGCGCATTGCCGCCCAGTTCCAAAGACAGCCGCTTGATGTCGCCGGCGCATTCGCGCATCAGCCAGCGCCCGACCTCGGTCGATCCGGTAAAGCTGATCTTCGCGATGGTCGGGCTTTTGCAAAAAGCCTCGCCGATCATCGTCGCCTTGCCGGTGACAACCTGAAACACCCCTGCCGGAATGCCCGCACGTTCGGCCAGAACCGCGAGCGCCAGGGCGGAGAGCGGCGTTTGCGAGGCCGGTTTGACGATGATCGGACAGCCTGCAGCCAGCGCCGGACCCGCCTTGCGGGTGATCATCCCGTTCGGAAAGTTCCAAGGCGTGATCGCGGCGCAGACGCCGATCGGCTGTTTCAGCACCAGAATGCGGCGATCGGTGGCCGGAGCGGGAATGATCTCGCCGTAAAGCCGCTTTGCCTCTTCCGCGAACCATTCGAGATAGGCGGCATTCGAAACGATCTCGCCTTTGGCCTCTGCCAGGGTCTTGCCCTGTTCGGCGGTCAGGATCTGTGCGAGATCATCGGCATTTTGCAAGATCAGATCATGCCACCGCCGCAAAAGCGCCGCCCGCTCGCGGGCAGGACGCGCGGCCCAGTCGGCGCGCGCGGCTTCGGCGGCGGCAATCGCCTGCTCGATGGTCGTGCGGTCCAAAGATGGCACCCGACCCACGAGAGAGCCGTCGGCGGGGTTCGTCACTTCGATCCCCTGCCCCTCGGCAGAGATCCAAGCGCCCGCCACATAGGCGCTATCGGTCAGTAGGGTCTGGTCTTGCAAAGCTGGCATCGTCTTTTCCTAATCGTCTGGGTCTTCACGTCGTGGCGGGCGGCCAAAGCTGCGTCAGTCCGGATAGTGGACCGGCTCGAGCGCCGATTTGCGCCGCAGCGTCTCCAGAACCGCAGACCAGTCGTTTCCGCCGAAACCTTCGGCTTTGGACATGGAGTAGATCTGCGCTGCTGCGGCACCGACGGACAGCGGCACGTTCAATCCGGCAGCATATGACAGCGCCAGATTGAGATCCTTGGAGGCGAGACCCAGGCCGAACTCTGCTGAAATGTCGCCGCCGAGCACTTTGCGTTGATAGGCGCCGGTAACAAAACCTTTGCCCGCTGTAGTGCCTGCCAGCACCTCGACCGTGCGCGCGACATCCAGTCCTGCAGCCTCGGCAAAAGCGAGGGTTTCGGCGGTCAGCGTGTTCAGGGCCGTCGACATGAAGTTGTTGACGATCTTGGTGCGGGTTCCGGTCCCGTTATCGCCGCAATGGATCGTCTGACGACCGACCGCGTCGAAAATGACGGCCGCCGCCTCGACATCGCGAGACGCTCCGCCGGCGAGGATCAGGAGCTGGCCGCGCTCGGCCACTTCCGAGGTTCCGCCGACCGGCGCGTCGAGCATAGCAATGCCGATCCGCGAAAGACGCGTCGCGATACGGTCCGTGGCTTCGGGGGCAATGGTGCTCATGTCGATGAAAAGCGTCGCCTTGGCCATCGCATTCGCCACGCCCGGCGAACCGAACAGGATATCTTCGACATCCGGCCCGTTCGGCAGCATGGTCACGACGAATTGCCGGTTCGAGGCCGCATCGGCCGCCGACGAGGCGGCATGGCCGCCAAGACCGGCGATGCGCGCAACCGCTTCCGGATTGATGTCGTAGACCCAGACCTCGTGTCCGGCCTCGACCAAGTTGCGCGACATGGCGTGACCCATGCGCCCAAGACCGATGAACCCAATGGAAGCCATTGTTTCTTTCTCCGTTTTCCGATGGCCTGATGCAGGATCAGGCAGGATTGTTATCTGAAATTGATCGTCCGGCCGGCGGCCCGCCTCAAAGGAAGGCCATCGACATCCACGGCATGAAGGCGATCGCCACGCAGCACAGGATCAGCACGAGAACATAGGGGCCGACCGTTCGGGTTACGGTTGCGAAACTCACCCCCGAGACCGCACTGGCGACAAAGAGGTTCAGCCCGAGCGGCGGCGTGATGAAGCCGACTGCCAAGGTCGAGACGATGATCACCCCGAAATGCACCGGATCCACACCGATTTCACGGGCGATCGGGGTCAGCATCGGCGCAAGGATCAGGATATTGGGCGCGGCCTCCATCACGCTGCCGACAATGAGCAGCAGCAGGATGATCATGATCAGGAGCACCACGGGATCGGTGGACCAGCCGAGCATCGCCGAAACCAGAGCATCGGGGATCTTCAGCACCGTGAGGTTTTGCGACAGGACCATGGCGACCGCGACAATCGGGATGACCAAACCACAGATGCGCGAGCTGCTGACCAGAACCGCCGGAACATCGCGGAGCTTCAGCTTGCGGGTAATGACCACCGCCACAAAAAGGCAGTAGACGGCGGCGACCGCGCCTGCCTCGGTCGGGGTGAAAATGCCCGAGTAGATCCCGACGAGAATGATGGCGATCGCGCCAATCGCGTAGCGCGTATCGATTGCAGCCGTCACCACGCCACGCGCGGAAAAGGGCGTGCGCTCGCCATAATTGCGTTTGCGCGAGATGAGATAGGCCACGACACACATCGCGCCGACCATCACGAGACCCGGGATGATCCCAGCAATGAAAAGGTCGGTGACGCTGACGCCGGTCGTCACGCCGTAAAGAACGAAGGAGACGCTTGGCGGGATGATGATCCCCACGACGCCTCCGGCCGCAACGGTGCCTGCCGAAAAGCCGCGGTCATAGGATTGTTTGCTCATCTCGGGCAGAACAACCTTGCCCACCGTCGCGACGGTCGCCGCATTCGAGCCGCTGATCGCCGCGAAAATGCCCGAGGCCACGATCGTCGTCAGCGCCAGACCGCCGCGCATCCATCCCACGATGCTCTGGGAAAAGCGCATGATCTGCGCCGCAATTCCGCCGGATGCGATCAGATCGCCGGTCACGACAAAGAGCGGCAGGGCCAAAAGCGGGAAGAGGTTCAACGAGTCGAACATCGTCAGGCTGATGTTGAGCAGCGGAAACTGGTCGGTGATCAGCGTCAGCAGCACGGCTCCGATGCCGATGACGGTCAGGATTTCGACCCCGAGCAGCAGGAAGACTGCCAAGGCGATGAATACAAGTGTGCTTGGTTCCATGTCTTGCTCCCCCGCAAGGCTCAGCTGGCCGAAGCGACCGGCGGCGTCAGCGGACGCCCGTGCCGATAGTCGCCGATGGTGGTAATGGCGCGCTGCACCGTCCGCAGGGCCACAAGGCCCCAGCCCACCGGCACCGAGAGCAGGGCAATCCAGAACGGCAGGTCGATACCAACCATTTTCTGCTCGAAATCGACGACATCGGCGAAAGGCTGGCGGATGAACACCACGACGATGCTGGCAAGGACGATCAGCAACAGATCGGACAGGAGCAGCAGGGCAAGCTGCGCGCCGCGCGGCAGCATGTCGCGCAGGACCGTCACCGCAAGATGGCTGCGGTTGCGCGCCATCGCCGCCATCGACAGATAGCTCAGCCAGATAAAAGCATAGATCGCCGTCTCGTAAGCAGAGAGGATCGAGGTTTTGAACAGGTAGCGCCCGATGACTTCGGCGAAAATGACGGCGATGATGTAGATATAGAGGATCGCACCCAGCGCATCCTCGAGATACTGGTCCACAAGCGCAATGGTCCGCTTCATCCTTGCCTTCCCTCCCATGGTTGCAGTGACCGGACGGCAATCACGCGCGGATCTCCGGCCCCCGAACTCACAGCTTCCACCAGCGCACCGGCTCGGTACCGCCTTGCGCCGCGGTCACCTTGAGAACGAGCTCGTAGGCCTCGCGCCCGTAGGTATCGACCGCTTGCTGCAGCAGGGGATTGCTCTCGACGGAAAGCGCGCTTTTCCACGCCGCGCGCTCTTCGTCGGTCAGGAAGGTCATCTTGGTTCCGGCAGCAAGGAAACCTGCATCCGGAGCCGAATCCGGCATGATGCCGAATGTGTCCCGCTGGATCGTTTCATAGGTGTTGTAGACATAGGTCTGCGCCTCGAAAGCGGCTTCCATGACGGATTCCCGCAGATCCTCGTCCAGCTTGTCGAGCCAGCGGCTGCTGAGCCAGATCGAGTCGGTGTTGTACATCCAGTCGGTGTCGATGATCTGACCGATGACAGTCGCCATCCCCGTGTCGTAGCCGGAGCCCGGCGCAAGATGCAGCCCCTCCATCACACCATCCTTGAGCGCCGAGAAGGTCTCGGCCCATGCGATCGGGGTCGCGCTGGTGGGAAGGATCTGGAAGGCAAGCTGTTCGAGCTTTGCGGCCGTGACGCGGATCTTCATGCCGGCGAGATCTTCCGGCCGCCGGACCTCGGTCGAGACCGAACGCGACAGCATCACCCTGCGCACCCAGGGATGGGCAAAGGCAACAACAAGGCGGCGATCCTCGGTGCCCTTGCGGAAGGTGTCGTTGAACTCCTTGCTGAACAGCAGACGCCAGAAATTCTGTTCGTTCCCGATGGCATAGGGCACATCGAGAATGTTCAGGATCGGAACCAGCTGCGCGGCATTCTGCATGCTGCAACTGCCCGCCTGAACGACGCCCTGCTGCACCTTCTTGAGCAGCTCGGCCTGACCGCCCAAAGCGCCGCCGTCATGGACTTCGACATAGATGCGGCCACCGCTCAGGCGCTCGATCGCGGCCTTGAACTCGGGTGCGCCATGGATCCAGGACATATGCGGCGTTCCGACACGGCCGGGGAACTGGTTCAACGTGGCGTCAAGTCCCATGGTCAGCACATGTTCGGCGGCCGCCTTTCGCGCGGTTTCATCCGCGACGACTTCGGCCAAAGCCTTGCCGCCCCCCGACAGCGTGTAGCCAAAGCCCACGCTCGCAACCGTGCAACCGCCCAGAGCCGCCCGCAGGATGTCCCGTCGGTTCAGATGTCCCGAGGCCTTTTCAAGTTTCTTCATTTCCGTTGTCTCCCCCCATATGTTCTTGCGTCGCCCGCCGGCCCCCGATCTCCGGCGCTCGGCCCAAGGTCCTGTTCCGGACCTCGTGCGTGAACTCCGCGGCACCTCCCTGTGCCGACGTGATCCCGGACGTCTTTGCAGGGAATTTAATCCACAGAACTACTTACGAAAAGTAATAAATTATTGACGGTTCTGTAAGTTGAGATTTAGGATGTACTGATATTCCAGCCAAATCCCTGCATTGCCGCGATACGGACAAGCAATACGGATCACGCCAAAGACCCCTCAACCCAGACCGGATATGATCCATGTCGATCAGAATGCTCAAGACGCTTATTGCGATTGCAGACCACAAGACCTTCAGCGCCGCCGCCGATGCCGTCTTCGTCACCCATGCCGCCGTCAGCCAGCAAATGCGGTCGCTTGAGGAGAGCTGGCAGGTCAAGATCTTCGACCGCACGACCCGAACTCCCGAGTTTACGCCCGTCGGCCGCGCGCTTGTGTCGCAGGCCCGCGAAGTGGTCCGCGCCTACGACAATATCGTTCCGGCCGTTCTGGGCGATGGTGGCCTGCGGGGAGAATTCCCGCTCGGAGCCGTCGCCACGACCCTGACGGCGATCGTGCCTTTCTCGGCGGCCCTGCTGAAGAACAGCTGTCCCGAACTGCATTTGCGGCTTTATCCGGGACTGACGAACCAGCTGATCCCGCAGGTCGAGCGCGGCACGCTCGAGGCGGCGCTGATCTCGCGGCCTCCTGCGCTCGCACCGAGCCTGGTCTGGCGCAGCATTGCGCAGGAAAAACTGGTGCTGGTGACATCGCACAAGGTCCAGAGCGACGATGCCGTCGAAATCCTTCGCAGCTATCCCTTCATCCGCTTTTCACGCGATGCCGTCGTCGGCACGTTGATCGAAAAATGCCTGAGCGATAACGGAATCGCCGTCACCGATACGATGGAACTGGCCAATCTCGAGGCGATCTACGGCATGGTGATTGCCGATCTCGGCATCTCGATCGTCCCCGATCCCTGCATCAAACTGGCCAACGAGCCGCCACTGCGCCGCATTTCCCTCAGGGGTCTGAACGCCCCTGTCCGCGAGCTGGGCCTGATCTACCGCAAGGATACGACCAAGCTGCGGGTGATCGAAGAGGTCGCCACCTCGATCGACAAGGCGCTCGCCATCGGGACCTTTTCGTCCGATTCCATCCGGCTGGCGACCTGAGGCGCAGCGGAGCGCGTCACTCCGGCTTGAAGAAGGGCGCGGGGATCAGGATCTTGTTCTCGATCTGGTCGACGAGCGGGCGCATCTGGACGGCATAGCTCTGCCATTCCTGCGAGGCCTGCAACGCCTTGCGACGCTCCCACCGGTCATCCATGCTGTCATAGCCCCACATATGGACGATCTGGTTCAGCGGGCCGATATCGGTAAAGTAATAGCCGACCATCTTGCCGAGAATGCGGGTCTGGACCTCCAGCCCTTCCGCCTCATAAAGCTTGAGGAATTTCGGGACATTGCCGTTTTTCAGCGTATAGGTTCGCATGTCGATGAACATCGATCAGGGCCTTTTCATGTTTGGAAAGGGAGAGGGGCTCAGACCTGCAGCGTTATGATCATGGTCAGCGCGAAAGCGGCGAGAACGGCCGTCAGCGCGCAGACAACCGCGATGGCGCGCGGACCGACCTCGGCCAATTTGCCGAGCGAGGTCTTCATCCCCAGTGCGGAAATCGCGACGATCAGAAGCCAGCGCGACAGCTCGAGAAGAAATGCCACAATCTCCGGCGGGATTATTCTGGTGCTGCCGATCAGAACGAGCGCCGCAAAGCCCAGAACGAAAAGCGGGATCGGAAGCTTGCCGCCCGATTGCGCGCCGGGATGCGAGGCAAAACACAAGGAGATGACGACCACGACCGGCACCAAAAGCGCCACGCGCAGCAGCTTGACGAAGGTTGCGGTCGCGCCCGCCTCGTCGGAAACCGAATATCCCGCCCCGACCACTTGGGCCACATCATGGATCGTCGCGCCGAAGAAGACGCCCATCGCGTGATCCGAAAGGCCCAATGCCGTGCCGATCATCGGATAGATGATCATTGCGATCGTGGACAAAGCCGTGACCGCGATCACGGTGAAGACCGTATCACGCTCGTGATTGGGGTCGTCCTTGGGCAGAACCGACGAGATCGCGAGCGCGGCCGAGGCGCCGCAAATCGCCACCGCTCCGCCCGTCAACAGGCCGAAGGGCAGCGAGCGGCCGGTAGCCCGCGCCAAAACGACGCCCAAGCCGATCGTCAGCCCGACACCGGCCAGAGTGATGCCCACGACGACCAACCCCGCCGAGGCGATCTGCTGGACGGTAATCCCCAACCCCAGAAGCGCCACGCCGAAACGCAGCAGCTTCTTTGCGGCGAACTCGATCCCCTCGGCGGCCGGTGCCTGCGGCTCGGCCAGAAAGGCAAAGGCCATGCCCAGAAGCAGCGCCATGAGCATGACCGGCGCGCCGTAATGTTCGGAGAGAAACCGTGCCGCCAGCGCGACGGTCACCGCCGAGAGAATGCCGGGAAAAAGGCTGCGCAACCTGCCGGGAAACCGGCCCATCTCGATCACGGTCATCCGATCAGCTCGTCGGTGCGGTCGTCGGTCTCGCCGAAGCGCTTGAGGACGGCGGGTTTGGTGCCCTCGTAGACACGCTCGAGATTCTCGGCGATCTTGGCATTCTCGCGCTCGAAGAGGCAATTCCCTTCCATATCCGAAGCTACGAGGAAGGGCCCCATGCGGTTGCATTTCAGCACCCACATCGCCTGGGCCAGACCAAGCTCCTCATGCCAGTGCACGGCTTCGACATTCTCGACCCCGCGCCCGAGAAGCGCTCCGGTGCCATAGCCCACGGTCGAGAGATAGATCGCTCCGTTCGGGACGAAGTATTCCTTGTAATCCTTGGACGACATTCCGCCCTTGCCGACGATCAGGCGCGCACCCGATTTCGCGATCCATTCCGGCAGCCATTTCGAGAAGCGGAAACTCGCCGTGGCGGTGACCGCCCCCATGTCGAAACTGCCGTCCTTGCGGATCGTGGCTGCCGGCGAGCAGTGGAAATTCGCCGCGCTCTGTGACGGCAGCTCCAGCGGGATATTCGCCTTGCCCTCGAGCGCGCGCATGTAGACGCCCTCTCGCGCGGTATACATCAGGCCGGAAAGATAGACGATATCGCCAAGGCGCAACGCGGCGATCTCTTCGGCGGTGGGCGTGGTCGAAAGCTCGACTTCGCGCGGCTTCATTCTGCAGCCTCCAATGCGGTATCCCATTCCACGGTCTCGCGGCGCTGATAGGGGGTGAACCAGTCGGGGTCGGTGCGGTGTTCGACACGCCCGTCGGGGAAGATGCGAGCCACCGCGCGGCGCGATGACAGGCAGAAGGCATGGACCGACATCTGCATCCCGCCGGTATGGCAATAGCCGACCTCGATATGGGTATCGATCACCATGTTCTTGCCGACAAAGCCCATCGCGCCCATGCCGATGGAGTTGCCCAGCTCCTTGAGCTCTTCCTCAAGCTCGGCGATCCGGGGATCCGCATTGCGGTCGCCCACCGTACGCAGACAAGCCGCGCGTTTGCCCAAAACCATGCAGGTGTCCTTGCAGCCGCCCAGCCCGATCCCGATGATCGCGGGCTGGCAGGCAAGTCCGCGTTTGCCGAATGCCACAAGGCTGTCGAGATAGAAGCGCTTTATCCCCTGGATACCGTCGGACGGAAAAAGCATCCGGTAATCGGTTCCGAACAGCCCGCCTTTGTGGACCGTTATCAGGTCGATCCAGTCACCGCCGGGCTCGTAGCCATATTCGATCTCGGGCGCGCCGATGCCCACATTGTTGTCATGATCGGTGCGCCACAAGGGGTGTACGCGGTTGGGGCGCAGGGGCACCGAACTCGTGGCATTTGCGGTCGCCCGCCGCAAGGCGGCCTCGAGCGCGACCGGCCCGCCCTCGATGCGGGCATCATTGCCCATTTTCACATACCAGCGCGGCGTTCCGGTATCGCCGCACATGGCGCGGCGGTCCTGCTTGGCGGCCTCGTAATTCTCGAGCATGGCTTGCAGCACGAAGGATGACAGATCGCCGTCCTCGGTCTTGGCGGCAGCCTTTAGACCGCCGAGATAATCCTCGGGGATCTCGATTGCCGCCTTGGCCATCAGCTCTTCGGCGGTGGATTGGATGAGGTGAAGCGGGATCACGTTCTTTCCTTTCGAAGCTCGCTCTGCTGGCGCTATTGGGCCGCGACGAGCGTCTCGGGCTCGCTGGCAGGCAGGATGGTTTCGCCCGGGCGCACGATCGTGAACCGGACCTGTTCGCGCGACATGGCAAGCTCGTCGCCCTGCATCCGGGCCAGCGTGAAATAGGAGCTTTCGAGATCGCCCGATTCCGGAAAGTCCTCGCGGAAATGCGCGCCGCGGGAATTCTCGCGCAGCTCGCCGGCGCGCGCGATCACCGCAGAAACCTCGGTCAGCGAGGCCATGTTGAGCCAATCGTGCCAGGTAAGGTTGAAGGCAAGATTGGAGGGGTCGACCCCCGTTTCCATCAGCTCCGCCCGAATTTCGGCAACGCGCTTCTGGCCGCGCTCCAGACCGGCAGCGGTGCGCATCACGCCTACATCCTCCCACATCGCCTCCTGAAGCTTGTGGCGAAGGCTGTGCACGGCTGCGGGCTTGCGCGTGAGCGGATGAAGCGCGCGTTCGACCTCGGCGGCCAGCACCTGCTCGTCGGGATCGCGCAGCGCCCCGATACGGCGCACGTCCACACCCATGACATCGCCCGCAATGCCGCCAAAAACCGTCGAATTGGCGACGCCATTCCCGCCGAGCCGGTTCGAGCCATGCGCACCGCCCGCATCCTCGCCGGCGACATAAAGCCCTTCCATCGCGGTGCGGGTATCGGGATCGACCACGACACCGCCCATGAAGTAATGCGCGGTCGGCACGACTTCGACTTTGCCGGCTGCGAGATCAAAGCCGCTATCGGCGCAGCGCTTGACCATGCCTGCAAATTTTTTGCGGACATTCTCGGGGCCGAGATGACCCATCGAGATAAACATGCCGACCTGCGAGGGGTCGTTGTTCTTGCGCATCTCGGCATAAATGCCGCGGCTGACCACGTCCCGTGTCGCGCGTTCGCCGCGCTGGTCGTAATCGAACATGAAGCGCTCGCCCCGTGCATTCAGAAGCTGCCCTCCCGCGCCACGCAGCCCTTCTTCAAGGACGGTGCCGGTCATGCGGGTATGATCGCCCGCGAGCAGGCCGGTGGGATGGAACTGCACCATTTCCATGTCGCGCAACGGCAGACCGGCGCGCAAAGCCATCGCGAGCCCGTCCATCGTCTTGTCGCCGGAGGGCGTGTGATATTTGTACATGGTCGGCCCGCCGCCAGTGCCCATCATCACACATTTCGCGCGGACAAAACGGAAGCGGCCGGTCCGCATGTCGATGAAAAGCACCCCTGCAAGCGAGGCGCCGTCCCGCGTCGGGATCAGCCCGATGGCGCGATGCTCCTGCAGCTTCTGGATCGGCCGCGCCAGCACCTGTTCCATCAGGCGGCTGATGATCTCGATACCGGTAAGGTCGCCCTTGTGGACGGTCCGGTCGGCGGTTTGGCCGGCGAAAGCCTTCTGATGCAGGGTGCCGTCGGGATTGCGGTCGAAGAAGCAGCCGATCTCGTTTTCCAGCTCGGTGATCCGCACCACCGCCTGTTCGCAAAGACGCCAGGCCATGTCCTGATTGGGCAGCCATTTGCCGCCGTTGATCGTATCCATGAAATGGCGCTCGACCGTGTCGCCGCCGCCAAGCGCGACGTTATAGCCGCCCTGCACCATGCGGGTGCAGCCGCATTTCCCGATCAGCCCCTTCACGGCAAGGGTGATACGCGTCCCCTCCGGTGCGGTCTGCAGGGCATGGAGCGCGGCAAAGAGCCCTGCCCCTCCCGATCCGAGGATCAGGATATCGGTGTCTTCACGTTCGATTTGGATTTGTGGAGCCATGTTCACACCGCGCGCAAAAGGAAAGTGCCCGAGACCAGAAAGGCCCCTGCGATCGAGGCCGCAGCCAATGACTTCTGGCGTGACGACCACGGCAGAAACTCGAGCGCCAAAAGCCGCAAGCCGCCGAAGAAATGGACTGCCAACAGGAAGACCAGACCGAATTCCGCGAGCTTCACGAGCGGGTTGTCGGCGAAGCTCAGGAAGTGGTCGAGCGTCTCGGGCTTTGTCAGAGCCAGCGACAGGACGTAGAAATGTGCAGGCAGGAACAGCGCGAGCGCGAGGCCCGACAGCCGGTGCAGCATATAGGCCAGCCATAGCGGATGACGACGGTGCGGCTTCAATCTCGTGCTCATGCCCATGTCACCGCCCAAAGGGCCCGTGCTCCCATCGTCAGCAGCACGAGACCCGTGCCATAAGTGAAAACACCCAGCCAAGCGCCGCGAATTCCGGTCGTTTCGTGCAGGATCACCCGCAGACCGATCGCCGCATGGATCGACACGGCCACCACCAGACTTCCGTAGAAAAGGAACCACATGATGCTGCCCTGCGTGCGGCCGAGGATCTCGGCCGTCGTCAGCCCGCCCTGGATCGCATAGGCCATAACCGCGAGGTGACCGAGCACCAGCGGGGCCATCACCATCGCGCTCAGGCGCTGCGCCATGTAAAGGTTAAGGTTGAGCATCCTTATGTCCTCCGCTTCAGGAATGAACCGGCGACCGCCCGTTTGAGCCCGGCAATCGCGCTCAGGGGGTCAAGCTCGTTCGGACAAAAGCGGGTGCAGCTTCCCTGCGTGTGGCAGTTCATGCAGCCGCCCGTCCCCGAAACGGCGTCGAGGACCGCGTTCCGATCCTCGACTTTGACGTCGTTATAAAGCGTCCAGGCGCGTTGCAGGGCCGCAGGCCCGAGATAGTCGGCATTCGCGGCGACGGTGTCGCAGGCGGCATAGCAGACCGAACAGTTTATGCACTCGATGGCCTTGTTGGCCTCGACCCGCCCGCGCTCGTCCGGCGAGACCTGCTGGATCGGTTCGTCGCGACTGCGCGAGGGGCGATGCGCGCCGCCGGCCTTGACCCATTTGTCGAAAAACGGATCCATATCCGCCGCGAGATCCTTGATGACCGGCAGGTTGCGCAGAGGGGCGATCTCAAGCCGGTCGCCGTCGAGCACGCGGCTGACATGGGTCCGACAGGTCCAGCGCGGTTCGCCATTCACCATCATCGCGCAAGAGCCGCACATTCCGACACGGCAGGCATAGCGGTAGGTAAGCGTCGGATCCGCGGATTGCTGGATCCAGCTCACCACATCAAGAACGGTTTGGCTTTTCCGGGACGGAACGGTGAAGGTCTCGAACGCGCCGCCATCCGCATTGCCGCGCCACACCGACACATTCAAAGGTCTTTCATTCTCGCTCACGGCCTACCTGCTCGCTTGTACGTTGGAGCAAGTAATATTCGGAACAAATTCTAACATAAAGGAACTAATAATAACACAAACGGTAAGATAAACTTACCTCAATCTGAATTATGTCCGTGGATTTCCGCCGCTTGATCGGCGCGGCGACAAGGGGAGAACCAGCACCAGCCCTCGTCGCAAGATGCCTCAATGGCTGACCGCCATGGCTATAGCATCGATGCTGATACCCTTTGTCGGTTTGGGCTATACCGCCGTGCCCCCCTTTTCCGCGTATCGCGCGACGGGCGGCAGCAGCACCCTGCCCCGTGGCCGCCGCCTATCGGCGGATCAACAAAGGGCTGCTTCCCGACGGGGTCGCGCCGACCATTTTCCGGATCAATACCGGCGACGAATGAACAGCGCGGCCAGCACCGAAACCGTAATCGTCACCGACAGAAGAACGAAGGCCAGCGCCGCGCCGAAGGGCCAGTTTGCTTTGCTCATGATTTCGGTCACGATCATCGGTGCCATCATCCGGAAAGACGGCCCGCCGAGCAGGACCGGCGTCGCATAGGCGTTCATGGTCAGGATGAAGGACAAGGTCGCCGCAGCCAGCAGACCGGGCATCACTTGCGGCAGGCGCACCAGCAGAAAGGACTGAAACGGCGCCGCGCCAAGGCTGGCGGCAGCATAGTCGATATTTTCATCCAGCCCTTCGAACACGCTTTGCAACGTCAGAACCACATAGGGAAGATTGACCGCCGTAATGCCGATGAAAACCGCAAGCGGCGTATGCATGATCGTCAAAGGCTGCGAGATCAGACCCAGCTTGACCAACGTATAGTTCAGCACGCCGGTCTGACCAAATGCCACCATCCAGCCCGCCGCGCGCACCGCATTCGAGATGAAAAGCGGCAAGATGATGGCCATCATCAACAGCGTTTTGCGGTGACCTCTCTGGCTGGCGATCCAATTGGCCAAGGGCAAGCCCAGCAAGATGCAAAACACCGTGACGCCCGCCGCCATCATCAGCGTCGTGCCCATCCCCTCGAGATAATAGGCGTCGGTGAAGAAGGTGGTGAAATTGGCAAGGGTGAAGCCCGAAATCATGAACTCGCCCGGAACGAATTCGTTGAAGCTGTAGCGCAGCAGGTAAAGCAGCGGCAGCGCCATAAAGACCAGCACGAGGCCGGTCGCAGGCATCAGCAGCGCGGCGGCTGTCAAGGAACGGTTCTTCATCTGCTTGCCTTCCAGAAGCGGTCATATGGCCCGACCGAAGCGATCGGACGGGCCGGAGGCATTGGGGCGTAATCAGCCCCGCCCACACGGGCGAGCGGCCCACTCAGGCCTTGAATTCCTTGTTCCACCAGTCCTGAAGCGCGGCGTCCTGCTTGGCGAGATATTCCAGATCGGGAAGCAGGAACTGCTCGCGCTGCTCGGGCGTGTAATCGACCTGTGCAGCAAGCTCCGGCGACAGCTTCACCTCGGAGTTGCTCGGCGCATAGCCCATCTGCTCGGCAAAGGCGGTTTGCGGCATCTCCTCGAGCATGGCGTTCAGATATTGGTAGGCCGCTTCCTTGTTGGGCGCGTTCTTGGGAATGCACATATCCGAGAGATAGATGGCAATGCCCTCTTTCGGGATGGCGATCTCGATGTCGATACCGGCTTTTTTCCACATATAGCCGCGTGCGTTCCACATGATGCACATGACGATCTCTCCCGATTTGAGCGCCTGAGCCATCGCCTCGTTGGTCGGATAGATTTTGACGCCCTGCTTTTTCAGCTCGAGCAGCTTGGCCTTGCCGGGCTCGTAATCCGACGGACCGCCACCCGCGATCATCGCCGCGGATTCGATCGTGGTCTGGTACTGGATGTCGATCACCCCGATGCGGCCGGCGTATTTCGGGTCCCACAGATCATTGTAGGAGGTCGGCGCGGGGCTCACCTCTTTGGGGTTAAACAGGATTACGCGGCCAGTATAGATATGGGGAATGCCGTAAGGCACGCGGATGAAGGGCAGGACTTTGGACAAGGCGGGGATCTTGCTCTCGTCCAGTTCCTCAAGAAGACCGTTGGCATACATCTCGTAGCTGCCCTGACGCGTCAGGCAGGCGATATCCATCGAGCCGCGCGGCAGGCGACGTTCGGCCATCAGCTTCGATTTGCGGACGACGTCGTTGGCCGGATCGTAGATCACCTGCATGCCGCTGTCTTTCAGCACGCTATCGGCGATATTGATCTGCTGGAGGTTCTGGTAATCGCCGCCCCATGTGCCGATGACCACCCGCCCGCCGGCCTGCGCAAAAGCAGGCAGCGCGGTCGAAAGCATCAGCCCGCCCGAGAGAATACCGAAAGTCCGTCTGTTCATCTTGGTCATGTCGCATTCCCTGATGTTATTGGTTGGAACGTCATCCTGCGCCTACGCATCGGGCGCAGTATTTTTCCGGCCGCCTTCTGCAGCCTTACATCGCGATGATATCGGCCGGCGAAATCGTCAGCGTCACACCGGCATCCGCGCGGAGCTCGATCCCCGCATCGCGCACCGCCGCAGGCGAGGCGACAACGGCCAGCCGCTCGCCGCCCTCGAGCGTCAGCCCAAGCTCGATCGCACCGCCGAGAAAGACGAAATGCGAAATCCGCGCGGGCAAGGTGTTCGGGCCGTTTGCGTTGAGCCCGCCCCCTGCTTCGGCCGCGCCCAGACGGATCGCCTCGGGGCGGATCATGATCTCGGAGGCCGCACCCATATCCCGTCCGCCGCGCAGCGATGCGCCGCCGGCGCTGCGGAACATATTGCCGATTGCCGCCCCGCTCAGGAAATTGGTGCGGCCAATGAAATCGGCGACAAAGCGGTTCGCGGGTTGATAGTAAAGCTCTTGCGCGGTCCCGACCTGTTCGATCATCCCCGCCCGCATCAAGACCAGCCGGTCACCGACCGACATCGCCTCTTCCTGATCATGCGTCACCATGATCGTCGTGATCCCGAGCGTCTTTTGCAGATTGCGCAGCTCGTCGCGTACCTGCAGGCGAAGCCGCGCATCGAGGTTCGACAGCGGCTCGTCGAGCAGCAGAATATCGGGACGGATCGCGATGGCACGGGCGATCGCCACGCGCTGCTGTTGGCCTCCCGACAACTGCTTGGGCAGCCGGTCACCCAGATGACCCAGCTCGACCAGTTCAAGCGCATCGGTGACCCGTTTGCGGATCTCTGCCTCGGGCTGTTTGCGGCGGCGCAGGCCGAAGGCCACGTTTTCGAAAATGCTCAGATGCGGGAAAAGAGCGTAATTCTGGAAAACCAGCCCGATGTTGCGCCGGTGCGGCGGCGCATGCGTGATATCACGCCCGCCAAGCGTGACCTGCCCGCCGTCTGGCTCGATAAAGCCCGCCAGCATCCGCAGGGTCGTGGTCTTGCCGCAGCCCGAAGGCCCGAGGAAGATCAGGAATTCACCATCACGGACGGACAGCCCGAAATCCGTCACCGCGCGAAAGGTGCCATAGGTTTTGGTCAGGCCCGCGATCTCGACATTTGCCATCAGACCATCCTCGAAATGTTAACAAAGCGATTGGAGACGACCAGCATCAGCGCGACGAACAGCACCTGAAGCACCGATACCGCAGCGATGGTCGGATCGATCTTCCATTCCAGATATTGCATCATGGCGACCGGCAGAGTGACCTGCCCCGGTGCCGACAGAAAGATCGACACTTCAAGATTGCCGAAGCTGACGACGAACGAGAAAACCGCGGCCGCAAAGATCCCGGGCCGGATCAGGGGCAATGTCACCAGCCAGACCACGCTTGACGGCCCTGCCCCCAGAGAGGCCGCGGCCTCTTCGATCGACATGTTGACCCCCTCGAGCGAGGACAGCAGCAGCCGGATGCACCACGGGATCGTCAAAAGCACATGGCCCGCGACAAAGATCCCCGTCGAGCCGACCAAAGGCAGGCCCGAGGCGATCTCGATTTCAACCACGGTGACATAAAGCGCGGCCCCGATGACGATGGCGGGCACGGTAAGCGGCGACATCAGCAGCTGGACCAGCGCCCCGCGACCGCGAAAGCTGCGGCGCACGATGATCAATGCCGCGGGAACCGAGACCGCGAGACCGGCCAGCATGGCGAAAGTCGCCACCGAAACCGACAACAGGAAGCCGCTCAGGAACTGGGGCTGGCGAAACGCCTCGGAGAACCACTTGAGCGAATAGCCCTCGACCGGCAGGGAGAGGATCTCGTTCGAGATCACCGAGAGCCAGAACACCAGTACCAAAGGCACCAGCATCAGCCCCAGACCGCAAGCGATGGTCACGCCTCCCGCCAGCCGTCCAACCCTTTCGGAAAGCGATTTTCCCCTGATCATGCGGGCTTACTCCGCCAGACGGTTCTTGTAGAAGACCCCGCCCTTCATGATCGCGCTCAGGCATTCGTCATGGCGTTCGAGCACGGTAATATCTTCCAGCGGATTGCCGTCGACGATCAGAAGATCGGCGTAGGCGCCCGGCGCCAGCGTGCCGATTTCGTCCTCCATGCCGCACAGCCGCGCCGAGATACGGGTGGCCGAAAGCAGCACTTCCTGATTGCTCAAGACGCGGGTGCGCAGCGAAAACTCCATCGACTGATATTTGTGCAGCTGACCAAGCAGATCCGAACCGAAGGCCATCGGCAGACCGGCATCGCGCATGATCTTCAGCGATTCCAGACCGGCGACGCGAACCGTATCGATCTTGGCGGCGGAATCGGGGTTGAGCCCGAAATTCGCCCCCTCCAGCGCCAGCCCCTCATAGGCGACCAGAGTCGGGCAGGCGATCGCACCGGCTTCTGCGGCGAGACGTGCGGTCTCGGGGGTGATCAGGTTGCAATGCTCGAGCGATTTCACGCCGCATTCGACAGCGCGCCGGATCGACGCGTCTGAATAGGTATGGGCCGCAACATAGAGGCCGTAGTTTTCGGCCTCTTCGACAATGGCGATGATCTCTTCGCGCGAATATTGCAGAACATGGATCGGGTCATTGGGCGAAGCCACCCCGCCATTGGCCATGATCTTGATGAATTGCGCACCGTTCTTGATTTCCTCGCGCGTGGCGCGGCGAACCTCGTCGACACCATCCGCGATCCGGCCAAGCGAGCCGAGACTTGCTTGATGAAGCGGGCGGTTGTCGTAGCGGGCACGGTAATCGCCGTGGCCAACGGTCTGGCTGAGCGCCTTGCCGCAGATCACCAGACGCGGCGCGTCGATCTCGCCCTCGTTGATCGCCATCTGCAGCCCGAGATCCGCGCCCGCCAGATCGCGCAACGTGGTGAAACCGCGCATCAGCATCTTGCGCATGATCCCTGCCGAACGCAGCGCGATCACCGAACTGGGCAAAGCCGCATTTTCGGCCAGATTGACCAAAGTGGCGACGACATGGACATGGGCATCAACCAGCCCCGGCATGAGCGTGCGCCCGCCAAGATCGATCCGCTCGGCATCCGGCGCGTCGATCCGACCCTCGCTGACCTGAGCGATCCGGTCGTTCTCGACCAGCAGCTCCAGCCCCTCGCGCAGGGTCCCCGCGTCGACATCCAAAAGCTTTCCACCGAAAAATACATAGCGCGTCATCATCATCTCCGGGCGTTGGGCCTTGGCTGGTTTTGCATGCAACGAATATCCTGAAGGGCACTCTGGCAGGCGGTTCCGCATCTTGTCCAGAAAAAAACACCGCTGTTCGCAAAATTTCTTAAAAATACATAATGCCATGATTTTGCTTATTTATATTACAGAAATTCGAATTGCTGCTTGCGAAAAAGGCAGCAGCAGCTTAGAAATTCCAAACCGGAGAGCGTTATTTTTCCGGCAAATGTCCCAAAGCCAGGCAGAGTGTTTTCATGCCCGCCAAGACGAACACGCCTTCGAAAATCTCGCGCCTGACACAGGCCGAGCGATCCTCGACAACGCGCGAAAGGGTCTGTCGGGCGACGCTCGAAGCCTTGGCCGAAGTGGGGCATGACAGCATCTCGACCACGATGATCGCACATCGCGCCAATCTGTCACGGGGGGCGCTGACGCATCAGTTCCCGACCCGCAACGACCTTCTGGTTGCCGCCCTGCGCCAGCTTCACGACAATTGGAGAAATGCGCCGCCGGTCAATCTGGACCCGCTCGAGACGCGGCTTTCAATGGCCGATCTGACCGAGGTTCTGTGGCAAAACGTCTTCGGAGACCCGCATTATCTGGCCGCGATCGAGCTGATGCTTGCCGCCCGACTGGACACGGATCTTGGCCGCGGCCTGCGCGAGGAAATGGAAAGCTGGGTCGCGCACCGAGACGACCGCTTTTTCGCGCTTTTGCGCATGTCCCCCGATTGCGAAGAACAAAGACTGCTGCTTCGCCTCACCTTGTCCGTATTGCGCGGCATCGCGGTTCATCGCAGCTTCGATCAAAGCGACACGATGGCCCGCCAACTTGTCTCGTTGTGGCAAAAGATGCTGCGCGGTAGCGATGTCGGCCTGCCTCGCCCCATGCCGGATCAGGAAGACCGCAACGCTTAGCCTGCTGGTCCCGTCCTGCATGCAGGCGGGAGCATTGCCCCCGCCCTTCCTTTGGCCTAGCGCCCTGCCGTGATCCCGAAGGGATCGTCAAAGCTATGGGCAGGCTCGGTGAACCAGCGCGCACCCGCGTCGGTCATATAGGCGCAATCCTCAAGCCGGATCCCGAATTCGCCATAGATGCAAATCATCGGCTCGACCGAGAAACACATTCCGACCTCGAGCGGCCGCAGGTTGCCGCGCACCATATAGCTGTCTTCATGCATATCCAGCCCGATGCCGTGGCCGGTGCGATGCGGAAGCCCCGGAACGCCGTAATCCGACGCAAACCCCGACGCGGCCTCGATCACCGCGCGCGCGGCATGGTCGACATTCTCGCAAGCGGCGCCAAGACGGGCCGCGTCGAAGCCCGCAAGTTGGGCCGTCCGCTCGAGGTTCCAAACCTCGCGCTGCCGCGCCGTTCCCGTACCGAAAACATAGGTGCGCGTGATGTCGGAGCGGTAGCCGTCAAGTTTGCAGCCGGTATCGACCAGCACCATATCGCCGTCCTTCAGCGTCTGGGGATAGTCGACGCCGTGAGGATAGGCGGTCGCCTCGCCAAAAAGAACGATCGGCAGACCCGATCCCGTGACATCGCCACCCAGCCGGCCATAGGCGGCGAGGATGAACTCCTGAACCTCGGTGGTCGAAATACCTTCATACAGGATCGAGGCCGCGCTTTTATGCACCAGGATCGCCATATCGCTTGCCCGCTGCATCAGGGCGATCTCGCGTTCCGATTTCAGGGAGCGGCAAGCCGCCGTCACGCCGGCACCGTTCACGAATTCAAGCGCCGGACCCGCTTTCTGCATGGCGTCGAGCGTAAAGAACGGTGTCTGCGGATCAACAGCAACGCGCCCCGAGGCAATCCCCGCCCGTGCAAGTTCCGCCACGACCAGCGCACCCGGATCCTCATGCTCTTGCCACAAGGCGATCCGGCCCGGCAGTTTGAGCATGGTTTCGGTCTTGGGCCCCTCGAAAGCGGGGCTAAGGTAAACGAGGTCCCCCGCAGCCGGTAGAAGCGCGCCGTGCAAGCGCTCGCTTGCGCCGATGTTGAGGCCCGTAAAATACCGCTGGTTCACGGTCGCATCAAGATAGAGCGCCGCGATCCCCTGCGCCCGCATCATGGCCTGCGCAAGCGCAAGCCGCGCACGAAGATCGTCCGGACCGATCATCTCCAGCCCGTCCGTCATCACCTTCAGTCCGGCCAAAACCTCTTGGGCATTCGCCCCGCCTACGCCATGCACCACGTCTTGTCTCCGCCCATTCGGTATACTTGTTGTATTCCGGCGGAATGTGCAGGCAAATGGATGTGCAGTCCAGAAAAAAACCGTGCTGTTCGCAAATTGATTTGGCTGGTTCGGCCGCTCATGGCGGCGTCAGCCATCAGAGGTTCCGGTCGGGGCGGTACGGGCGGGCGGTCGCCTCGATCAGCCGGAAAGCGCTGCGAGAACAGGAGGGCGGCATGATCACCCCAAGAACGTCCGCTATCCCGCACCGCCTAAACAGACCGAAGCGTCTCGACCTTGCCTTTGGGAAGATCGGTGACATCGGCATGAAAGCTGGCGGCGCGGCCTGCGGGTTGGTTGAGCAGCAAAAAGCACAGGTTGATGATGGGCTGCCAGCGCAGGGCCGCCTCGACCTTGGCGGGCTGGTAGGTGCCGCGCACCGCCAGCAGGTTCACAGTGCCGATCAGCGTATCATTGACCACCGCCGGAATGTTCAAACTGGATTCGTAGCCAAGATCGCGGATCTTCTCCCAATCGAAGAAAAGTTCCGCCACCCCCGCCAGATCGACCGAGGCCCAGTGCTGGCGCGGCTTGACCACGCGCTCGAAATAAGGCCCCGGCACAAGGGCTTTGAAATTGCCGACCGGATAGGCCGCGCGATCCTCGGAAAAGACGCGGCACGAGGTCATGTCGTCGAAATCATAGACGAGCGCGGTCAGCAGGCCGCAATCGGCATCCCGCGCCAGCCCCTCGCGCAGATAGGCGAAAAGATTGACGGCGGCATCCGCGCCGGCCAGCAGTTGCGCGACTTGGGCGCGGTCATAGGGGGTTTGCATCATTTGCTCTCGGCTCAAGGTCATTGGGCATCCGCCATGACGAAATGTCCGGCCGAGACCTCGTCGTAATGGCGCAGCGGCGGCTGGTAATCGACATGGCGCAGCGGGCTGCGGATATCGCTGGTATCCATCCCGCCCCTGACACGGCGCAGCGTCGGATCGGGGATCGGGACCGCATCGATCAGGCGGCGGGTATAGGGATGGCGCGGGTTGTTGAAGATTTCAGCGCGCGGGCCGATCTCAACAATCTCGCCCGAATACATCACCGCAACCCTGTGGCTGACTCGCTCGACCACGGCCATATCATGGCTGATGAAAAGATAAGAGAGGCGCTTGCGCTCTTGCAGGTCCAGCATCAGGTTCAGCACCTGCGCCTTGATCGAGACATCCAGCGCCGAGACGCTTTCATCGGCGATGATCAGCTTCGGCTCGAGCGTCAGGGCGCGGGCGATGCAGACCCTTTGGCGCTGCCCGCCCGAAAATTCATGGGGATAGCGGTCGGCCATTTCGCCGCTAAGACCCACCTCTTCGAGCAGGGCGCGGGCGCGCGCCATGGCCTCGCGGGGGGTGCAGACCTTGTGGATCAGCAAGGGCTCGGCAATCGCGGCCCCGACCTTGCGGCGCGGGTTGAGCGAGGCATAGGGATCTTGAAAGATCATCTGGATCGAGCGGCGCAGCGCTTGCAGATCAACGCCCGCGCCCAGGATCTCTTGGCCCTGCAAACGGACCGAGCCCGCTTGCGTATGCACCATGCGCATCAGCGCCCGACCGGTGGTGGACTTGCCGCAACCGGATTCGCCCACCAGCGCCAAGGTCTCGCCGTGGTTCAGATCGAAGCTGACGTTTTCGATGGCATGAACACGCGCGACCGCGCGGCGGCGCAGACCGCCCCGAATGTCGAAACGCGTGACCAGATTGCGCACCTGCAAGACCGGCTCGGGGCCGACCGTGTCGATGGTGGGCGCGGCCGGTGCGGCCAGGCCGGTCATGGCATCGACCAGATCAAAGCGCTTGGGCCGCGTCGTCGCGCCCATCTTGCCCAAAGCCGGAACCGCCGCCAAAAGCGCGCGGGTATAGGGCTGCCGGGGCGCGGCAAAAAGCGGATCGGTCGCGCCGGTTTCCACGATATCGCCGCGATACATCACCGTCACACGATCCGCGATCTCGGCCACGACCCCCATATCATGGGTGATGAACAAGACCGCCATATCCTCTTCTTGTTGCAACTCCTTGATCAGCTGGGTGATCTGGGCCTGAATGGTCACATCCAGCGCGGTCGTCGGCTCGTCCGCGATCAACAGCTTGGGACGACAGGCCAGCGCCACCGCGATCATCACCCGCTGCCGCATCCCCCCCGACAGCAAATGCGGATAATCATCGGCGCGCCTGCTGGCGGCGGGGATGCGCACTTTCTCCAACAGCTGCAGCGTTTCCTTGCGCGCCGCCGAGGCCGAAAGGCCGCGATGGATCATCAGGGCCTCGTCGATCTGATCGCCAATCGTCATCACCGGATTGAGCGAGGTCATCGGCTCTTGAAAGATCATGGCGATGCGGTTGCCGCGGATCTGCTGCATCTGGGTCTCGGGCAGGGTCAAAAGATCCCAGCCCTCGAACAGGATCCGGCCCTGATGACGCGCCAGACCCGGCTGCAACAGCCGCATGATCGACATGGCCGTGACGCTTTTTCCCGAACCCGACTCGCCGACGACCGCCAAGGTCTCGCCCGCATCAATCGAGAAGCTGACATTGCGCACGACCGGTTTCCAGCCGTCGTCGCCCCGAAAAGAGGTCGTCAGATTGTCAAGTTCCAGAACAGCCATCACGATCTCCGGTTAGCTTAGCTGATTTTTCGCAAAGCGCCCGCGCGCCATGATCACGGGCATCTTTGCGCCGTTTGCGGCAAGACAAAGGATGTCCTCCAGCGGATTGCCGTCGACGACGATCAGATCGGCGCACAGACCCGCTTCGATCCTGCCGGTTTCAGCGTCAAGGCCGCACAGCTTTGCGCCGATGACGGTGGCCGAGCGGATGATCTCGGCCGGGGTCAGAACCTTTGCCAAAAGCTCGAATTCCATGCCGTGATATTTGCGCAGATCCCCCAGCAAATCCGAGCCGAAAGCCATCAAAAGGCCCGCATCGCGCATCACCTGCAGCGATTTCAGCCCGCCCTGACGCACGACCTCGATCTTGGCAAATTCGGCGGGGCCCAGCCCCAAGGCCTCGCCCTCGATCGCCAGCGCATCATAGGCAACCAGCGTCGGCACCGCGATACAGCCCTGCGCGGCGGCAAGGGCTGCGGTCTCGGGCTCGATCAGGTTGCAATGTTCCAGCGAATGGACGCCCAGCTCGACGCAGCGCCGGATCGCGCGGTCGGTATAGACATGGGCCGAGACATAAAGCCCCGCATTTTCCGCCTCTTCGACCATCGCAAGGATTTCATCGCGCGAATATTGGATCGAATGGATCGGGTCATTGGGCGACGAGACCCCGCCATTGGCCATGACCTTGATGAATTTGGCCCCCTCTTTGATCATGGTGCGGCAGGCGGCGCGGATATTGTCGACCCCGTCCACGATCATCCCCATCGAGCCAAGGCGGTCCGACATCATATCGGGGCGCCCATCGGTGAGACCGCGCAGATCGGCATGCCCGCCCGTCGTGGTCAGGCCCTTGCCGCAAATGACCAGACGCGGCCCCGCGATCAGCCCCTCTTCGACGCCGCGCACAAGGCCAAGATCGGCCCCGCCCAGATCGCGCAACGTGGTGAAGCCGCGCTGAAGCGTCTCTTCCATCACCCGCGCCGAGCGCAGCGCGGAAAGCGAGGAAGGCGCGGTCACATTCGACCAAAGATCAAGGCTTTGCGCGGTGACATGGACATGGCAATCGATCAGGCCGGGCATCAGGGTCCGGCCCTGAAGATCGATGATGCGCGTGCCCGCCTCGCGCGGCAGCCCCGTGCCGGTGGCGATGATACGTTCGCCCTCGACCAGCACTTCTTGCGTGCTCAGCGCGCCTGCGACCGGGTCAAGAACCCGGCCATTGGTGAAAAGGACGCGTTCCATCAATCGGTGGCCCCGTCCATATTGCCGACCATGAAGCCGTAATCGCCTGCATTGACCAGATTGCGCGTCAGATGCTGCATGATCATCACGCCGTTCTTGAAGGGCGATTTGATTTCTTCGAGCACCTCGAACGTATAGGGCGAGACGACCCGCCCCAGCAACTGATCGCCCGAGATCATCTCGCCATTTGCGGGGCACAGGGGTTCAAGCCAGCCACCGCGGGTCGGGCGGATACCGGCCAGCTCGGTCACGACGATCTGTTTGGAATTGGGCGCAACCTCGCCCTCAATGACGCCGCGCACGCGCAGCATGTTCAAGATCCCGTCCAGCGTGCGCTGGCAATATGGCCCCTGATCGACAATGCCGCCGCCCAGTTCGATCACGATCGAGGAAATGCCGCGGGTCTCGATGGTCACGGCCTTGGTCGTGCCCGCAAAAACCGTGCCCTGCTTGTCGGTGACGGGGCGATAAAGCAGCGTCGAGCCAAAGGCGCGCGACAGCTCTTCGTCGTTCTCGATATAGACGTAATCGACGGTCGGGCGGTCTGTGCCCGAATGCAGGTCGATATGGACATCGATCTTATTAAAGAATTCCTGCACCAAAGCATGGGCCAATTGCTGGCTATAGGTGCCGTTGGGATTGCCGGGGAACTGGCGGTTCAGGTCCAGCTCGTCGATCGTCGAGAAGCGGTGATTGACCGCGAAAGCATAGGGGTTCACCACCGGCAGCAAGATGATGCGGCCCTTCAGCGGCATGTCCTTGAGCACGCGGTAAAGGTCCAGGATGACCTGCGAGCCGGTATTTTCGTTGCCGTGGATCGCGGCCGAGATGCCGATGGTCGGGCCGTCGCTTTCCCCCACCAGCTCGTGCATGATCAGCGTGGCATCATTGCCATCGGCCATGGTGGTGAATTTCGGGCGCAGGATATTGATGGTTTTTACCATGATGTCAGTCCTTTGTTATTTGGATTTGCTGCCGCCACGCGACAGTTGGCGGGGGTCAAGCACATCGCGCAGACCATCGCCGAGAAGGTTGAAGCCCAGCACCGTGACCATGATCGTCGACCCCGAGATGATCGACAGCCACGGCTCGTCGCGGATGAAGCGGGTGCCGTAAGACAGCGTCCAGCCCCAGGTCGGCGCCGGCGGCGGCAGGCCGAAGCCCAGAAAGCTGAGCGCGGATTCCGACAAGATCGCCGTCCCCAACCCGATCGAGACGAGCACGATGATCGGACCAAGCGCATTGGGCAGGATCTCGCGAAACAGGATGCGCGCATGGCTGGCGCCGATGGATTGGGCGGCCTGCACATAGACCTGCTCGCGCAAGACCAGCGTCGTGGCGCGCACCACCCGCGCATATTCCGTCCAGGCCACGACGATGATCGCGACCGAGACATTCATGATCCCGGGCCCCAGCGCCGCAACGATGGCCAGCGCCAGAACGATCGCGGGAAAGCCCAGAAAGATATCGGTGATCCGCATCAGGATCAGATCGACCCAGCCGCCGAAATAGCCCGCGATCAGCCCGACCGCGACGCCGATCAGCGCCGAAATCGTCACCGCCGTCAGCGCAATCGTCAGCGAGATCCGCGCCCCGAACACCAGCCGCGACCACAGATCACGCCCGAAATTGTCCGTGCCCAGCCAATGCTGCCAGCTTGGCCCGGAAAAGCGGTTGGTCATATCCATCTTCTCGATCGGATGGGTCGCGACCAGCGGTGCGAAAATCGCCAGCAAGATGATGGTGATCGTGATCAGCGCGCCGATCATCAACGAGGCATTGCGCAGTTTCTTTGGAACTCGGAATGCCATCAGCCCAGCCTCACGCGCGGGTCGACGACGGCGTAAAGCAGATCGACGACAAGATTGACCAAAGCGAAAATGATGGCGAAGGTCAGGACAATGCCTTGAATAAGCGGGAAATCACGCTGCGAGATTGCAGCGACCGTCAGCTGGCCAAGGCCCGGCCAAGCAAAGATCGTCTCGGTCATGACCGCGCCGCCCAAAAGCGCGCCAAAGCGCAGCCCGATCACCGACAAGACCGGCATCAGCGCGTTGCGCAGGGCGTGGCGATAGATCACCCGCGCCCGCGGCACGCCTTTGGCGGTGGCGGTGCGCACGAAATCCTCGCGCAGGATCTCCAGCATCGAGCTGCGCACCAGCCGCGAGATGATCGCCGCAGAATTCAGCGCCAAGGCCAAGGCAGGCAGCGCCAGATGGCCAAGGGAATCCCACAAAACGCCGGGTTTACCGCCCAAAAGCGCCATGAGGGCCTCGGGCAAGGGCACGCCGCGCCCGATGGCGGGCAGCCAGCCCAGCTTGACCGAAAAGCCCAGCATCAGCAAAAGCCCCAGCCAGTAAACCGGCATCGAGACGCCAATCTGCGCAAACAGCATCGCCAGCGTATCGATCAGACTGCCCTGGCGGACCGCCGCAATCACCCCCAGCGTGACCCCGATCAGCGTGGCGATGATCAGCGCCACCACCGCCAGCTCGATCGTGGCCCCCAGCCGCTCGCCGATGACGGTGGCGACGGGCTGGTTTTGGAACCATGACTGGCCCATATCGCCGTGCAAAAGCGCCCAAGTGTAGTCCCAAAGTCGGACATACCACGGGTTATCAAGCCCCATCTGGCCGCGCAGCGTCGCAATCGCCTCGGGGGTGGCCTCCTGACCCAAAAGGACGGCGGCCGGATCGCCGGGGATGATCAGCAGCAGCGCGAAGGTCACGACGACCATGCCCGCAGCCATCGGGATCATCAGCAGCAATCGTTGGATAAGATAGTTCAGCATGCGCCTTGCCCTCACGCAATCCGAGGAGGTCATGCGAAAGCCGCCCTCGCCGCGCCCTTGCCGCGTCAGGGCAGGACCGTCAGATCGGCTTTCGCAAAGAAATGGGCGGGTCCGGTTGACCGGACCCAAGGGGTCAGTCGTTCAGACCGATCAGGCCGCGCATATATCCGCGCGGGGTCGCCTGAACCGTGACGGGCAGATCCTTGGCGTGAAACAGCTGATAGCCCTGCGCCGAGACGATGTAATAGGGCAGATCCTGCGCCAGAATCTTGGCCGCACCCTGATAGGCCTCGGCCCTTTTGCCGCGGTCCAGATTTTCGCGGCCGGCATTCAGTAAGGCGTCAACCTCGGGGTTGGAATAGCCGCCCCAGTTGTTGCTGCCGCCGGTGGACAGGGTCGAGTAAAGCAGCCGGTCGGGATCAACGATATTGAGCCAGCCCAAAAGCGCGATCTGATGCTCGCCCTTTTGCACGTAATTTGTCGAGAAGGTCGCCCAATCATTGATCTTGGGCACGGCCTTGATACCGGCCGTCTCGAAGACCGCCTGCATATATTCCAGCGTCTGCACGCGGTTGGGGTCCTCGCTATGGGTGGCGATCACCACCTCAAGGGGCTTGCCGTCCTTATCCAAAATACCGTCGCTGTTGGTATCGCTCCAGCCCAGATCGTTGAAGGCCTTGACCGCGCCCTCGACATCGAAAGTCGGCTGCGAGATCGTGCTGTCATAGGCCCAAGACGAGGGCAGCAGCACCGAATGGGTGACCTCGTCGACGCCTTGATAGATGTCGCACACGATCGTGTCCTGATCGATCAACATGCCGAAGGCGCGCCGCATCGCCGGATCCGAGAGCAGCGCATCCTTGGTGTTGAAGTTCACATAAGTGACCCCAAGCCCCGGCATGGCGACATTGCCAAAGCGCGCATCGGCGGCAAGGCGTTGAATATCCTGCGGCGAGAGCGGCGATTGAATCACGTCCAGATCGCCCGCCTCAAAAGCCTGCGCGCGGGCCGAGTTGTCGCCGATCACTTTCAGCGTCAGATCCGTGACCGTCGGCGCGCCGCGCCAGAATTTGTCATTGGCGGTCAGAACGATCTCGCTACCGCGCGACCATTTCACCAGCTTCATCGGCCCCGCCCCGACCGGATTCAGCGCCAGATCGGTGCCGCTTTCGGCCAGTGCCTTGGGCATGATCCCCAGATCTAGATAGCTCAGAAGCGGGGCAAAGGGCGCCTCGAGCGTGAATTTCACCGTTCTCGCATCCAGCGCCTCGACCTTGGTGATGGGCGAGTAAAGCGCGCGCGAGGGGGCCGCCAATTCGGGATCGAGCAGCGATTGATAGGTAAAAACCACATCATCGGCGGTCAGGGGTGCGCCATCCGAAAAGACCAGCCCCTCGCGCAGGTGGAAAATATAGGTGGTCGGGTCCGGCGTCTCCCAGCTTTCGGCCAGATCGGGCACCGGTTCCAGCGCGGGGGTCAGATGGACCAGCCCCGAATAGATCAGATCGGCCACGCGCGCGGCGGTCACATCGCGGGTCAGGCGCGGGTCAAGCGTTCCGGCATCCACATCCGATCCGACGGTAATGGCGGTCTGGGCAAGGGCCGTCTGGCCCTGAATGGCGGTGAAAGCCAAAGCAAGCGAGGCGGACAACAAAAGCTTCTTCATGAACGCGGTCCTTTTGGCAGGAATGAGCGAGGCAGGGGCAGCGGGGTGGCGTTAGGGTGACTCAGGCAGATCCAGCCGGATCTGGGCCAGTTTCGGCGCGAGGATCGTATCCAGCCCTCCGGGATCGGGCGCATGGCGGAACTCGAAACATGGGGTCGAGGGGCGCACCATCGCCGCGATATGATCGGCGCCGGTCGCATAGATCACGGCATCGCTTTCGGCGATATCGGCGGCCAGCGTCTCGGACGAGGACCAGGTGACGTTGATCGCGCTGACATGGGGGGCAAATTCGCGTATGCTCGGCCGCATGATCGCGATGTAATCCTTGAGATAGGTCACGCCCAGAACCTTGGCGCGCGGGTCCAGTCCGGCCAGCTCTTGACGGGTCTTTTGCGAGGGGATCAGGCGCAGGCCGAGGACCTGCTCGCTCTGGGTCAGGCGACGGGCATCCGCCTCGCGATGGGCGAAGGTCAGGATCAGATCCGCGTCGCGGCAGGCTTGCAATGCGGGGCCAGGTTGGCTGATTTCATCGAAGGTCAGCAAGGTAACATCGTCGCCCGGCGCCAGATAGGGCTGGATCTGGCGGACGTAATCGCTGCCCGCCTCGGGAAAAATGCAGATAAAGGCGATTTTCAGCGCGCGGTGGCTGAGCTGCATCGCCGATTGGGCATTGATCATCGACACTAGCGCCATGGTCGACAGATTGATCTCGGCCGCGCGCTGAAGCAGTCGCGCGATATCCTCATGCAAAAGCGCCATCGCCGAGGGCTTCGAGCCTTCGATCACCGGCGGGCGAGCGGCATAGGCCCCGCTGCCCTGACGCATCTCGATCAGGCCGCTGTCGCGCAGCTGGTGATAGACCTGCACCACCGTCATCGGCGCAATCCCCAGATCCGCCGCCAGCTTGCGCACCGAAGGCAGCCGCTCGCCATAAGCAAAGCCGCCAAAGGCCAGCATATAGCTGAGCAACCCGTGCAGCTGCGTACCGACCGGAACGGGAAGGTTTTTATCAATGCTATGGGCGTCGAGTGTGAACATGTGTTCTAGTCGAATATAACATTGCTGCGCTGGCAAGCACTTTCTTCAGCTCTGGTGATTTTTGGTCAAAGTCTAAGAGAAAAGTCGTAATTGTGCGCTATTTCAGCTGATTATGGTTACACTTTGATCCTTTTTGGGGCCTCTTGGCTAAATCGGATTGCTCGAATCACCGAAATGCCGCGATCCGGGCGATCATATTCAGATCAAACTCAAACGGTGTTATTATGGACTATGTCAATTTGGGGCGGACCGGGCTGAAGGTCTCGCGGTTGTCATTGGGCTGCATGACCTTCGGCTCGCCCAGCTGGGCACCCTGGGTGCTGGGCGCGGACGACGCGCATCCGATCATCCTCAAGGCATTGGATCTGGGGATAAATTTCTTCGACACTGCCGATATGTATTCGGGCGGCGCCAGCGAAGAGGTGCTGGGCGCGGCGCTGGCCCATGTGCCGCGCCACAAACTGGTGCTGGCCTCCAAACTCTATAACCCGATGAGCGCCGATCCCAATGATCGCGGCCTCTCGCGCAAGCATATCTTCTCGGCGGTTGATGCCAGCCTCAAGCGCTTGGGCACGGATTACATCGACCTTTATCAGCTGCACCGCTTCGATTACGAAACCCCGCTTGAAGAAACGCTGGATGCGCTCAATGATGTCGTGCGTGCGGGCAAGGTGCGCTATCTGGGCGCCTCGTCGATGTTTGCCTGGCAGTTCATGAAGGCGCTGGGGATGCAGCGCGCCAATGGCTGGGCGCCTTTCGTGTCGATGCAGCCCCATTACAACCTGATCTACCGCGAGGAAGAGCGCGAGATGCTGCCGATGTGCCGCAGCGAGGGCATAGGCGTCATCCCCTGGAGCCCCCTTGCCCGTGGCCGTCTGGCCGGTCGCTCGGGCACCACGCGCGATCAGACCGACAAGACCGCGAACGCGCTTTACGACCGCAGCGCCGCCCAGGACGATGCCGTGGCCGATGCCGTGCGCAAGGTCGCCGCGCGCCACGGCGTGCCGATGGCGCAGATCGCCTATGCCTGGGTCGCCAGCCGCCCCGGCATCACCGCGCCGATCGTGGGCATTTCCAAGCTGCACCAATTCGATGATGCCATTGCCGCGCTGGATATTCGCCTGAGCGAGGAAGATGTCGCCCAGATGGAGGCCCCCTATCACGCCAAAGCCGTCGCGGGGCATGTGTGATGGATCTCGGGCGTGAACTTGCCGCAATCACGGCGGGGCTCGATCTGCTTTACCGCGAGCAAAATCGCGGGGCGGGCTTTCTGAATGCCGAGGGGTTGATCCCGGTCTCGGTCGCGCCGGTCACCCCCAAGGCCTTGCGGAACTATGATCAGGCCGAGGCCGCGATCATGGGTTTTCGCGACGGTCTGGGTCGGGCCGAGACCGCGCTGCGCCGCGATTGGCTGGACGAGATGTCGGATTCGCTTCTGGCGCTGATCGCGACCTTTCGCGGCGATCCGATCAGCTTTGGCGACAGGCTGGAACGCCAGATCCGCGTTTCTGAAAAAGACATCCCCGATGACATCATCGCAACCTATCACGCCCAGATCCGCGCCGCGCTGGACGAGCTGGGCTATCGGGGCGGCACGCTGATCGAGGATTTCACCCGATGGGAGGCCAAGGCGCGGCTGCCGAAATCGGATGTGCTGGCGGTTCTGGGCGATTACCAAAAGCAGGCCCGAGCCCGTTGCGCGCAGATGATGTTCGATCTCAGCGAGGAATGGATGGTGCCGGTCGGGCGCAGCGACGTGCCCTTCTCGGCCTATTGCGACTATCTTGGCCGCGAGATGCTGCTGAACCTCGACTTTCCCTATACCGCCTTCAGCCTGAAGCATCTGGCGACGCATGAGGCCTTTCCGGGCCATCTTGTTCACCTTCGGCTGCGCGAAATCGCGGTTGATGCGGGCGATATGGCGCTGGATGGGGCGCAGGTCGTGACCAGCTCGGCCAGCTCGGCGCTGTTCGAGGGGATTGCCGATAATGGTCTGCAATTTCTCGACTGGATCGAGACCCCCGAGGATCATCTCGGGCTGGCCATCCAGCGCCTGCGCAGCGCCCTGCGCTGTCGCGCGGTCTGGCGGAGCCATGGTCTGGGCCAGTCGCTGGAGGCCGTCGTCCCCGAGATCGCGGCCCAGTCGCTGCAATCGCCCGAGACCACCGCGCGTCGCCTTGCCTTTGTCCATCACGACCTGCGCGCGCCCTTTATCCACGCCTATTGGTGCGGTGAAATGGCGGTGGATCGGGTCTGGCAAAAGATCCAGCCGGATCAGCGCAAAGAGTTCTGGGCCTATCTTTACGGCAATATGCACACGCCGACGACGCTAGGTCGCCATTGGGGCTAGGGGACATCGCCTTAAAACTGCGGAGCTTTCGGAACAATGCCATGCCTTGCGGGACATCAAGGGTTTGAACCCCAGCCCGCCAAAACGCAAACGAGGCTCTTTCATATCGGCGCCGTCCTGAAGACCGCAAACCGGATGAAGCGGTTTGTTCCCCCGACCCGTCCTTCAAACGATGCAGGCGCAACGCATCGCCGCAACAGGATCTCGTTTCCGGCGGGTCCCGTCTGATTGGGGCCACCAGCCTCCATCCCGTCACTTGCGGACATGTTTGTGGCGTCGATGCCGGTATATGATTACGCGATCCATCACGGCCATGAAAATTGGGCCACTCCCTGATCCTTGGTCAGATTTCCGACCGATCATCCCGCGCCTAGCCGGCCGGCCCACGGCTTGGGCTTTCGTGACAAGAAAATCGTTGGCGACGCTCTCAGTCATTGGCCTCGATCCTCGATCTTGGCATGCAGTGACCGGACCGTCTCCCCGTCCACCTCCGCAACAGGCCTTCTGCCGCCGCGCTCGAAGATATCAGGAGCTCCGTCGAGCAGCGAGCCGCGCCATTACCCTCGGACCAATGGCGGACAATGGCTCGAACCATTGATAGATCATCGCCGGATGCTCGCCGTATTCGCCCGCCAGCTCAGGCGCCACGCGCGCCTTGAAGCCCGCGTCATGGTTCCTGCGCTTC
This sequence comes from Paracoccus cavernae, assembly GCF_042430175.1. Classification (NCBI taxonomy): domain Bacteria; kingdom Pseudomonadati; phylum Pseudomonadota; class Alphaproteobacteria; order Rhodobacterales; family Paracoccaceae; genus Paracoccus; species Paracoccus cavernae. The sequence continues at coordinate 239,703 of NZ_JBHMDZ010000048.1, forward strand.
TTCCTGCTCTGGTCTCCCCGTCCTTGGAGACCAGAAAGCGCCAGATCGGAGCTTCCGTCACTGTCCGGTTTTCGGAGAGTAGCTCACCCATCACGCCAGAAGCCTGAAATCAACGGGTCCCGACACTAACCAAAGGGAGAATTGCTCCCAGTGACGCTCGTTTAATCCGGATCGAAGAAATAGGCCCCGAAGCGGCGAAGATCATGCGGTGTCAGGGCATGCGGTTCGGCCTCGAACACGGCCATTCGGCCGATGAGCCGCACGGGACGCAGCAATTCCTCGACCACGCGATAGTGGTCGCGGTCGCGGTAGTCATCGAACAGCACGGTGGTCGGCCGCGTGATGTTCATCAGCGTCGCCACAAAGCAGCCGACGCGGAAACGGCCATCGACCAGCACCAGATCGGGCGGCAACAGATCCGCCCTTTCCCAGACCGATGTCGGATAATGGATGAAGCTCCGCCAGCGCTGCCGGTCGGTCGGACGCCCCCACGGCCCCGTCGGTCCAACGTCGACGGGATGAAGGTGAACGGTCCCCGCATGATCCATCGCATCAAGCGCGGCCTGCAGGTCCATGGCCCATTGCGCATCGCTTTCGACCGAGAATGTCGTGGTCCCCGCCTGACGCGCCGCCAGAACAGTGCTCCCGCCCGAGCCGTATTCCAAAATCACGCCGGCCTTGGCGTAAAGCTCGGTGATTGCGGCGGCCTCTTGCGGGGGGAAGGTCAGCTCCGGAGGGGTCGGGACCGCCGATGGATCCTTTGCTTGGTCGCCGCCCTCGCAGCGCACCACGAAACCCAAAAGCTCGGCCGTAACATCCTCGGCCTTCTGGAGAAACACCTCCACAACCCCGTCCTGCGGTGCAACGGCAGGAGAGACCTGCCGGACGGTCGCAACAAGGTCATGTTTTCGGAAGTAGTGCGAGCGTACGTTGACGGCCACTTTCGTGTTGCCGGCGACAATAAGGCTGCCAAATGAATGGCCGGCATTATAGGCCGCGCCGCAAAGCTGTTCGCCTTCGTTCAGTTGAAGCGCAAGCTTTTGGCCAACGACAATCTTGACGCCGTCCACCTCCATCAACGAGGTGGACCGTTTGCTTATGGGCAAATCCAGATCCGCGGCGCGGATCAGGCGAAACCGCACGGCGGGGCCCAAAGCGGCGGCCGCGGCGCTCGCGCCGGTTGCAGGCCGGCAGGCCGCGATGATCCGGGGCGCAAGACGCGCGGAAACCTCGGGCAAAAGGTGAAGATCGTCCTTGAACAGATCGGCGGCCGGCACGCCGTCGGTCTCTGCCGTGGCGCGCACAAAGGCATATCCGTCCACCAGCGCCAAGCCGACCGCATCCGCGACCGCGCGATAGACCCCCAGCGCCTGATCCCCCACATCAAGATGCAGACGATTGGGCATGCAAAGGAAAACGGGCACACAACCTGCCCGAAGCGCGGCTTTGCAGACCCAAAGCAGATTCTCGCGGATCTCGTCGGGCCGCAACAACCCCCATTCCAGAAAGGCCCCGTCATTTACCGAGGCATCCAGAACCACATAATCATATTCGCTGAAGATCACATCCGCACCGACATAGGGCAGCATGACCGACGTTGACCCACCGGGGCCGATCCGCTCCAACCTGCTCACATCCGGATGGTTGCGCAAAGCGTCGACGTAACCATTCTTCAGGATCGAGTTGGATGTACCAAAAACAAGAAGCCGCATTCACTATCCTCGACAGCTCACCCTTTCGTAATCGCGCGAAAAAGCAAGGTTTGTCCAGTCTTTATAGACCATTGGCAGACGGTGATCAGACCAAGGGCTGCCACCTTGCACCTGCGACATCGCCCTGACGCAATCTTTCTTTCTCCGCTCCGTCATACTTGTGCTCTACACGGTCCGAACTATGATGGCAGGGCAAACGGACATAGGGTACAGGTTTGATAGACTTATCAATTGTCGTTCCGATTTTTAACGTCCAGGACTACCTTGAGGCGTGTTTGGCCAGCGTTGAGGCCGCGCTTCTGCCCGCATTCACCGCCGAAGTGCTGTGCATCGATGACGGCAGCACCGACAGCTCCGGACAGATCGCGCAATCCTTCGCGACGCGGGACAGCCGTTTCCGCGTCATCACGCAGGTGAATGGCGGATACGGCAAGGCGATCAACACCGGTATGCGCGCCGCCCGCGGGCGGTTCGTGACGATCGTCGAATCCGACGACGTGATCTTGCCGCAGGCCTATCCAGCCTTGCTGGCGTTGCTGGAACGCGACGAGACGCTGGATTTCGTCAAGACCCCCTACCAGCCCTTCACGGTCGACGGCCCCCGCCCTCAAATGTCGGTGCCTCCTCACCGCAAGACCGCCGCCGCCCTGCTCGAGCAGCCCGCCGGATCGGTGCGGCCGGGGACTTTCCTTGACGACCGCCTGATTTTCGAGCCCCCCGCCATCTGGGCCGGCGTCTATCGCCGCGACACGTTGTTACGGTACGACATCACCCTGCCCGAGACCCCGGGCGCGGGCTATCAGGACACCTGTTTCTCGGCGATGTGCTTTCTGAACGGCATGACCTATCACTGGGTCGACGACAGATATTACATGTACCGCGTGGACCGCGAGACGGCCTCGCGCCATGTCCGCAACCGCAGCAGCGAAATTGTCGAGCTGTTCCGCTTCATCCGCAACAATCTCGAACAAAACGGCAAGTTCGGGGATGCGGCCAGCCCCTATTTCCACGCCGCCTATTTCCGCCGTCTGATCTGGTTCATGCAACGAGTCCGCGTCGAACACCGCTTTACCCTTTTCATCGAGGCCTATCGCGATTTTGAAGACGTCTGGGAAAACAAAGCCCTTCTAAGATCGACAAAGGCCCTTTTGCCGGGTGCCGAAGCGGATCAATTCGAGCAATTCTGGCAAGGACGCCATGCAAGACTTTATGCTGCCCGACACTGACAGTCCGGAAACCGGCCGATCCACTCTTTCGGTCGTCATTCCGTCCCATAATCCCGAGGCTCTGTTCTTCATCGAGATCGGCAAGCTGCTGTCGGACCATCCCGATTGGCAGGTGATCGTTGTCGATGACGGCTCGGACCGAGAGCTTCGCGGTTTTCTTCCCGAGGCCCCCAATCTGACCGTGCTGCGCAATGCGACCGCGCAAGGCGCCGGCACCAGCCGCAATATCGGCCTGCGGGCGGTAACGGGGGATTATACGCTCTTTCTGGACGACGACGATTTCATGGATTGGGATGTCGTCATCGAATTGATGCGCAAAATGGACGAGGCCCCCGCCGTTGATATGGCCGTGTCGTCCTACCGCTTTTTGCGCGAGGGCAAGGTGGTGCCGGCCCATCGCAAGGATCAGGATATCCTGCGGAAAATCCTGCATGGCCAGCACAGCCGCGTCGTGATGCTGGACGGGAACGAGTCTCTGCTGCGGATGACGAATTATCCGTGGAACAAGCTGTTTCGGACCTCGTTCCTTCGCCGCATCGGCCTGCGTTTTTCGGATACGATGGTGCAGAACGATGTGTTCGCCCATTGGCAGTCTCTTTTGGGCGCGACCCGCATTCTGGTGACCGATCTGGTACAATGCACACAGACCGTTTCGCGTGCCGGCGCGCGGATCAGCAACACCTGGGACAGCCGCCGCCTTCACGCCTTTACCGCTTTGCGCGAGACCTTCGACTTGGTGCAGCGCAGCCGGCTGCCGCAGGTGGAGACGGCTTTTTGGGCGTTTTACTGCGATCTGGTCCAATGGATGATCGGCAGCGTTTCCCCCGAAACCCGCGGAAAGCTGATGCAAGAGCACATCCGCCTTGCCGGCATCGCGCCACGCAACATGGCGCGGATGGAAACCGATACCGGCATCAAATACTGGAGCTTGTGGGATATGAACCACCTTGAAGAGACGATCCCGACCCCGGACGAGGCCGCCGGCAAGCCGTGGACGCAGGCGGATCTGGACATTTGGCTGACCGAGATTTCGCGGCTGAAAAGGCTCTCGACCGAGCTTCGCGGAGAAAACGGGCGCCTGCGCCACGATCTCAGGGAAAAAGACGATCGCATCAAGGTTCTCAACCGCGAGGTCGCCTCGGATCGCGCCGATCTTGAACGGGTCCGCCATGATAGCGCGGCCCGCAACGCAAGCCTTGAAGCCGCGCATCGGGAAAACTCGGCGCTTCGCCACCAATTGAATTCCAAGGCTGCACGTTGGGCTTTCGCGCTGCGCAAAGCCTTCCGGAGCGTCATTCCCGGGCGCAGGCGGACCCAGTGATGACCTACGAGGAAATCGCGGCGTTCCGCACGCTGATCGAACAGGTCGAGCGCAAAGGCCCGCATGCCGCGCAACTTTACGCCTACGAGACGGAATACCTTGCCGCGCCGGAAGGTATCAGCGTCATCGTGCCGGTTCACAACGGTGCCGACGAGATGGTCGAGCTGATGATTTCTCTGGCTAACCAAAGCCTTGAACGCAGCCGGTTCGAGGTGATTTTCGCCCTCAACGGCTGCTCGGACGCAAGCCGCGCCGTGGTTGACCGCTTTGCGGCCACCAGCGGCGTCGATACCGTGATCATCGAAAGCGAGAACCCCAGCGTGGCCCAGGCCCGCAACGAGGCCTTGCATCTTGCTCGGTTCAGACAGGCGACATTCGTCGATCACGACGACCATCTGTCACGCGCCTATCTTGAGGAATGCGTAAGCTTGTCCGATTACCGCTCGGTCATCGTCTCGAACATCATCAAGCTGGAAAACGGCGCTCTTGCCGAGGATTACGCGCAAACAGTTGTGGCCAGAGGCTTTGAATCCTCCCATATCCACGGCCCCGACGATATTGCGCTGTGTTTCCGCGTCTATACGCTGAACGCGATCAAAACCGCCCCGACCTATATGCTGCGCCGCATCGATTACGACCCCAATCTTGCCCATAGCGAGGATGTCAATTTTTGGCGCGACCTGTTCCACCGTTTCACGCCGATCACGATCAAATCGCCGACGCGTCGGGATATGTATTTCCGGAAAGTGATCTCGCATTCGCTAAGCCGCAAACACACCGATTTTTACGACAAGGCCAAGCCGCGTTTCCACATCCTTGACCGGATCGCGCAGGATGCAGATCTGTACTCTTGCGACTCGCCCCAGCGAAAATTCGATCTCCAGCTGAAAGAGCTGATCATGGAGACCCTCGCCAATCTCGGACGCGATTAACGCGAGCCCTAAGCAAAAGCGTATCACGGTGCCGACCTCGAACCGCCGTGGGCCGGATCCGCTGAACCTGCTGATGGACAGTACCGGGATCAAATTCTTCGGCGATTGCGAATAGTTTGAATGTAATAACCCCGCGGAAGCCGTTCAGGTTGCCGCACTCGATCGCCTGCGCAAGAGAAGATGCCTTGCACAATGGGCGGCAACCACAGAAGTTGCTCCCCATGGCGCAAGCCAACCAGTCCAGCATTGACCGCCACGCACCCAAATCCGCCTCGGCATTGGCTTTGGTCGTTCCTCCGCAGATGGGAACCGGATGGGCTGAAGCGATGCTTGATGTCGGCACATACCCCGCTTGCGCAAGTGGTTTGTGGACTCGTTTGAGCGGTGATCAGCTGCGAACATGTGTAAGGCCTAGAGACGAAGATCGCCGGGCTCTTCCTGGCCATCGAAGGCGGCATGTATCACTCGTCGATGAAGACAAAGATGGCTGAACTGGAGAGCCGGACAAGCTCCAGATTGTTGATTTCCGTCGAGACGTGACCCGGTAGACGGGATAATTTTCATTGAGAATTGCCCCATGTGACCCTTCTCCCAACGCAGCGAGCGACGGGGGACCGAGGAGTGATCCACATGGGACTTTTGAATGTCATCCGGCGG